>NZ_KB291536.1:39525-75021 GCF_000318315.2 Capnocytophaga sp. oral taxon 324 str. F0483
TGAACGAACAAAAGACGAACAATGAACGAACAAAGGATGGGGATAAAGTGAATCTAACGCAAAGATAAGTTGGAGCAAATTTAATGTACTTGGTTCAGAAAAGTATTAAAAATTTGCTCAAATAAAAAAATAAACCATATCTTTGCCTAATGAATATTTGGAGGCAAGTCGATTTTTAATAATCTTGAACAGAACTGATGAAAAAACTCAAATTCCCTACCCCTTACACCGTACTGATGCTGGTGATAGTGTTGGCTGCGAGCCTTACTTTTTTGTTGCCGTCGGGGTCGTATAGCACTTTGCAATATGATAAGCAACAAGACTCTTTTGTGATACACATTGCAAATAATTCTTATACTGTACCTGCTACTCAAGAACAACTTGACGGCTTGGGTATTCATATTCAGTTGAGCAAATTTAAAGATGAAAAAATTAAGAAACCTATTTCGATACCTAATACTTATGTGCAGAGTGTACCTCACCCGCAAGGAGCTAAATCTGTACTTTTTGCACCTATACGAGGAATCTACGACAGTATAGAGGTGATTCTCTTCGTACTCATATTAGGAGGCTTTATAGGGGTGTTCAACAGTTCGGGAGCACTAAATATGGGCGTAGGCTATTTGGCACACCGACTCAAAGGGCGTGAGGGTATCCTTATCATTCTGCTCACTACCTTGTTGGCGCTGGGTGGCACTTCCTTTGGATTAGCCGAAGAGACGCTTGCTTTCTACCCTATGTTAGTGCCTATTTTTTTAGCAGCGGGCTACGACCTAATGGTACCCTTAGCAGTGATTTACATAGGTTCAAATGTAGGCTCTATGGCATCGACTACCAATCCGTTTGCGGTGATTATTGCCTCAGATGCCGCCGGAGTAGATTGGACGTCGGGGCTTAGCATACGTGTGATAGCCTTAGCGGTATGTGTGCTGATAAGTATTATTTATATTATTCGTTATGCCGAAAAAGTACGCAAACACCCCGAAAAGTCAATTGTGTATGGAGTAGTCCTCCCTGAAATCTACAATGCTAATACCCCAGAAAAGACCACTTCCTTAGAGCTTTCTACTAAAATAGAGCTCTTAGTATTTGCGCTCTCGTTTATAGTGATGATTGTAGGTGTATCGCAATGGGAATGGTGGTTTCAAGAGATGACAGCTCTCTTCTTGGTAGCTGCTGTTGTGATTGCTATTTTACAACGTAGTAGTGAACAACAGTTTATCAGTCAGTTTATGGCAGGAGCACGCGATTTGCTGAGCGTAGCCTTCATCATAGGGATAGCCAGAGGGGTATCGTTTATACTGAACGACGGACAAATATCGGGTACGATTTTGCATTATGCCACCGACCTTGTACAAGGAATGTCGCCAATGGTCTTTTTGCCAATGCTGATGTTAGTATTTGGTGTACTGAGTTTATTTATAGCTTCTTCCTCAGGAATGGCGGTACTCACGATGCCTATTATAGGATCACTGGCTTCGGTTGTGGCAGTAGAAGGGCACAGTGTGGTGAGTGCTTATCTTTTTGGAATGGGTATTATGGGGCTTATCACCCCTACGGGACTTATCTTACCTTCACTGGCAATGGTGAATATTAACTACAAACAATGGTTGCAGTTTTGTATGCCATTGGTGATTATCTTTGCAGTAGTACTTACTATCTTATTGTGGATTTAAAATATAAAACTTATGAATATCACTTTTATTATTATTCTTCTTGTGACTATAGCAATGAGTTATTATGGATTTAACAATCCTACTTTTTTCAACCGTTATAAGTTTAATGTAGGAGCAGTGCAAAAGGGCGATTATGTGCGATTGGTATCCTCAGGCTTCTTGCACGCCAACTGGCAACATCTCATTTTTAATATGATTTCACTCTATTTCTTTCAAGATGTGATTATCAAATCTATGGGCAATCTATTATTCTTGTTCATCTATTTTGGCTCAATGCTACTGGGGAGTGTGTTCAGTTTGTACATTTACAAAAAACAGCCCTATTACTCCGCCATAGGGGCTTCGGGAGCTGTATCGGGGATTATCTTTGCAGCTATTGCTCTATATCCTACAGCATTGAGTGTAAACTTCTTGCCAGGGTGGCTCTTTGGAGCATTATACTTTGGGTATTCGGTATTTATGATGTTCAACCCACAACAAGGAGACAATTTAGGACACGCAGCTCATTTAGGTGGGGCACTCTTTGGCTTAGCGGTCGTAATAGTTTATGCCCCTGAAGTAGTGATACACCACGCTTTCTATTTAGGAGTTATGGCATTGCCTTTAGGCTATATGGGAGTGCGGTTGTTGAAAAAATGAGGAAATTAGAGAATTAGCAAATCATTATGAGTTATCTACAAGAAGTTATTACTGATGTTTTAGAAAACTATTCTGATAAGATAGAGCGTCTTGTGTTTGTTACTACGGGTAAACGCCCTGCACTCTTCCTCAAAAAACACTTTGCCGAGCAAGTAAAGCACGCTACTATTGCCCCTGAGTTCATCGGGATAGCCGACCTATTTACGCGTATTTCGGACGTGCAACCTATCAGCAATTTGCCTTTGCTCTTTGAGTTTTACGATTGCTACACAAAAACTTGCAAAGATACCCCCGATAGCTTTGAAGAGTTCCTTAGCTGGGGACAAACGGCTCTCAAAGATTTTAGCGAAATCGACCAGTATTTGGTAAACCCCGATAAGATATTCCCTTATATTCACGCCCTCAAAGAAGTAGAACATTGGTCGGGTATGGACGAGCTTAGCGAGATGCAGAAAAAATATTTGGAGTTTTGGAACACTCTTGGCGATTACTATTTCGCTCTCAACAGCAAACTCACTGAAATGGGTAAAGGCTATGGCGGTTTCATCGCTAAAAAAGCTGTTGAAAAACTCCCCGAATACCTGCAAACACACAGCAATAGCATTCATATATTCGTCGGTTTCAATGCTCTTTCCAAAGCCGAACAACACGTAATTCAATCTATATTAATGGATATAGGCGGTGAAATTTATTGGGACGGTGATACTTATTTTTTAAACAATCCAGCCCACGATGCAGGGTTCTTCTTGCGCAAGTATATAAAAAACTGGCGTTATTACCAAACCCATAAACCTAAGTTTATACAAAGTAACTACGAAAAAGAAAAAGAACTTTATCTTACGGGGGTACCCAAAAGCATCAATCAGGCACATAGTGTAGCCGAACTGCTCAAAAATACCCCTGCCAAAGCATTGGAAAAAACTGCCCTCATCATCGCTGATGAGAATTTGCTCATACCTGTACTGCAAGCTGTACAACCCAAAACAAGTGTGAACATCACTATGGGTTACCCTTTGCAACAAACCCCTCTCAATGACCTTTTTGTTGCCTATTTTCGCTTGCATCTTTCTAAGAGTTTTTACTATAAAGATATACTGAACCTGCTCTCTCAACCTTTCTTACACACCTTGCTAAAAGAAGAAGTGGTGCGCTATATTTCGCAGTATATCAAAACGCACAACCTCACCTATATTACTCGTAAAAAATTATTTGCATCAGTTGATGAAACTGAACACGAGATGCTCTCCTTGCTATTCCCTGAAGCCAAAGGGAAAAAACTCATCACTATCCTTATTGACAATGCTATTACGCTTATTTATCGCCTAAAAGCACAAATCGACCCTAAGAGCAATACTCACCTACTCACTCAAGAGTATGCTTATCGCTTCTTTCAGTTATTCAATCAGTTGAAACAGTTACAAGAGCAGTACAACTATATTGATTCAGTGAAAACGCTTTATCATTTCTATTTAGATGTCTTACAGAAGAGTTCACTCAATTTCCGCGGTGAGCCTTTGGAAGGCTTGCAAGTTATGGGTGTGTTGGAAAGCCGTAGTTTGGATTTTGAGCGCGTGATTATCACTTCGGTAAACGAAGGCGTATTACCCTTAGGCAAAAGCGACAACTCTCTAGTTCCTTACGATGTGAAGTACGAACTGGAATTGCCTACCTACAAAGAACGTGATGCCGTGTATAGTTATAACTTCTACCGTATTTTGCAACGCGCCAAGCAAGTACACTTATTCTACGACACCGAGATGGGTAGCCTGAAAAGCAAGGAGAAAAGTAGGTTTATCCTTCAATTATTAGCTGAGAAAATCCCTATCCACAAGGTAGTGCACCAAATCAAAGCACCTGAGGTATATCCTGCTGTGTTGCGACCTCTTAATATCAAAAAAACGACCGCTGTAATCGATACACTAAAGGCACTTGCCGAGAAAGGCATTTCACCTTCAGCACTAACTACCTATATCCGCAACCCACTCACGTTCTATGAGCAACAAGTACTACAGGTATACGAAGAAAAAGAGGTAGAAGAAATTGTTGAAGCCCGTACTTTTGGAAATATCGTACACGGCACTTTGGAAGATTTGTACACACCTTTCTTAAACGAAATACTCACCGAAGAGCACATCAAAAAAATGCAACCTTTGGTACTCCCTACTATCGAAAAACGCTTTGAAGAAGAGTACAGAAGTACTGATTTTAGGACGGGTAAAAACTGGCTTATTTTCAATGTAATAGAGAAGTATGTACGTAGTTTTTTAACTTTGGAACTCAACGAAATAAAAAGTGGTACCGAAATCATTCCTCTGTATTTAGAACAGAAGATAAAAATACCTTTTCAAGCTTCTCACTTGCCTTTTCTTGTTAATTTCAAAGGGATTATCGACCGGGTGGATAGACGTGACGGAGTGTTGCATATCATTGACTACAAAACAGGAATTGTAGAAGAAACCGATGTGCGTATCAAAGATTGGGAGAATCTTATTACTGACATCAAGTATGGCAAAGCCTTCCAACTCCTCACTTATGCTTATATGATTACCCAGCATTTCAAGATTGATGAACCGATGATAGTTGCCAACCTATCGTTTAAGCGTTTGCAAAAAGGATTCTTGCGTTTTCACACCTATATCGACAAGGTAAAGGACTATGATGTAACCGCTCAAACTCTTGCTTTGTACAGTCAATATGCCGAGCAACTATTGCAAGAAATCTTTGATATAGAGAGACCTTTTTACGAGAAACTATAGTATTTATATCTTATATTCCTTTTGAGTATTTATCAGCTTAACATTTTCTGAGCTTTTTTTACAGCTTCTACAAAGGTATCTATTTCTTCAAAGGTATTGTAAACAGCAAAGCTGGCACGAACTGTACCTGGTATACAGTAGAAGTCCATAATAGGTTGGGCACAATGATGCCCCGTGCGTACAGCAATTCCCAATTGGTCGAGAATTACACCTACATCATAAGGGTGAATGTTTTGTAAGTTAAATGATATAACAGCGGTACGCTTACTCAAATCATCATTACCGTAAAGAGTAATGCCTTCTATATTTTGTAATTTAGCAATAGCATATTCTAATAGTTTGTGTTCGTGTGTAGCAATTGCTTCCATTCCCAATTGCTGTATATAGTCAATTGTAACTCCAAACGCAATACCTCCACAAATATTAGGAGTACCTGCTTCAAACTTATAAGGGAGATCGGCATAAGTACTCTCTTCAAAATGTACTTCTTTTATCATTTCTCCCCCTCCTTGATAAGGAGGTAATTGTAATAGTAATTCTTCTTTACCATACAACACTCCTATCCCCGTAGGTCCATACATTTTATGAGCTGAAACAGCATAGAAATCAACATCGAGAGTTTGCATATCGGGTTGCAAATGTGGGGCTGCTTGTGCTCCATCTACTAATACAACAGCTCCTACGCGGTGTGCTTTTTCTATAATTTCTTCTATAGGGTGAATATTTCCTAGGGCGTTCGATACGTGCTGTACACACACTATCTTCGTACGTTTATTTAGCAGTTGGTTATACACCTCTAAGTCCAAAATTCCTTTCTCATTCATCGGGATTACCTTTAGGGTAGCCCCACTCCGTTGACAAGCTAATTGCCAAGGTACTATATTGCTGTGGTGTTCTGAAGCCGAAATAATTACTTCGTCTCCCTCTTGCATCAGTGTGCCATAACCATTAGCCACTAAATTAATACCGTGTGTAGTTCCCGCAGTAAAAAGAATTTCAGAGCTTTTACGGGCATTAAAGTGGCGTTGTAGTTTCTTCCTCGCTTCTTCATAAGCATCAGTAGCTTCTTGGCTGAGAGTGTGTACTCCACGGTGGATATTAGCGTTTTGGTAACTGTAATAATGCACTATTGCCTCTATCACTTGTGTAGGCGTTTGCGAAGTTGCTCCATTATCAAAATAGATAAGAGGTTTGTTATGAATAGTGCGTGAGAGTATAGGGAAGTCCGTTCTTATTTCAAGAATACTTTTCATTGTTCGTTATTTTGGGTGCAAAGATACAACATTTTCATTGTATTACCACAAACCTAAAATCAAACGGATTAAAGTCTTTTATTAACTCAGGAATGAGTTCTTCTCCTTTCATCAAATAGAAATCTGTGAAGTTAGCAAAACGCTCCTGTAAGGCTCCGTTAGGAAAGAGTTCATTTTGTAAAAAAATAGTCTGTTCCAATTCCTCTGCAAACTTCCTTTTCTGGGCTTTTAAGAGGCGTTTTTCCAGTTTGTCTAACCCTTTCAGTTGTCTTACTTCTTGTGCTTTTACAGCGTTCTCAAAAGTAACATCAGTGTGTTTAGCTAACTCATATAAATGCTCAAACTGCCTGTGTAGTAATTCTTTTTCAGGAGTAAAATCTATAGGAAATTCGCTTAACTGTCTTACTTTCTTGTTTTTTAAATCTTCTGGTTTTAGAAATAAGTCTTCTACTGAAAGTTGTAGTTTTTGTAGTTTTTCAGCTTGTCTTTGCGAAATAAGCATTGCTGAATTGCGCAACATTAGTATCGGGAAGGGTACTTTCTCCTTATTGAAAAAGCCTTTTAATTCCAGCCAATAGGCTATTTCACCGCCTCCACCAATATATGCCAAATTAGGTAATATTACCTCTTGATATAAAGGTCGTAAGATTACATTGGGCGAAAATCGTTCTGGATAGGTGCGTAGTTCCTCTAAAATCCCCTCCTCAGAAAAACGAATATCCGTACCGTGTACCTCAAAGCCGTCCGCAGTGCGCACAAGGCGATGTCGTCCTCCTTCTGTAAGATAAAACATATTCACCTCACGAGGGTTCACTTGCACGGGATAAGAGCTATTTACAGTCTGTAAAGCCTTAATACTTTTAGTAACCTCAGTATGTGCCACACTGTGCAGTAAATCATCGCTTATGTAAGGGATAAATTGTCTTTTTAGGGCTTTATCGTTGCCATCTATTACTACAACTCCGTATGCTTCAAAGAGAGCATTTACTAAGTAACGAGTGGCAGAGGCTAAATCTTTATTTTTTAGATAGCTATCGTGGAAGAGTGTGCGCAAAGTATTAGCATTTTTGCCTAGACCTATGGCTTTGTCAAAAGTCTGAAACACCGCTTCAAGTGTGTCAGTAGCAAAGTTGCCTGTGGCTCCTGTTTGGTCGCTATTCCAGCAAATTGTGCGATTGTTGAAGTGAAAGTGGTTAATCTCCTCAAAATCGTGGTCTTCTGTAGCCATCCAATATACAGGTACAAAGTGCTTATCAGGGTACTTTTCGGCGAGCTGTTTAGCAGTATTAATTACCGAAATTATCTTGAAAATGAAGTAAAGATGTCCTGTAAAAAGACTTAATTGATGTCCCGTAGTGATGGTAAAAGTATTACTTTTGGATAAAAGTTCGATGTTTTTAAGTACTTTCGGAGTAGTTTTTACCTCAGCGTATTGTTCTTTTAAACTACTGACCAAAATATGGCGTTTCTCCTCAGTAAAATCAAGAGCTTTTTCTTCTATTTGCTTTTTAAATTCTAACAATGAAGGGAAATTATGATAAAAAAGACGTAATTTTTTATTCTCACCTACATAATCAGTGATGAGTTTAGAGAAAAAACGAATATCTTGATAAGGAATATAAGCGGTAATCATACGCTTTTTAGT
Source organism: Capnocytophaga sp. oral taxon 324 str. F0483 (assembly GCF_000318315.2). NCBI lineage: Bacteria > Pseudomonadati > Bacteroidota > Flavobacteriia > Flavobacteriales > Flavobacteriaceae > Capnocytophaga > Capnocytophaga sp. oral taxon 324. Next base: position 47,495 of record NZ_KB291536.1, read on the forward strand.
GTTTTATTATTCGTCGTCTAATGAAGAGTCATCAGGTATATCTAAATTGCTTACACTCATATCATCTTCTTCGTTATTCATAAAGTCATCATCTTCGTCGAAGTTTTCCATAGTGTCAGCTAAGCGGGTACTTACTTTCACTAAATATATAGTGTCATCAGTACGGACTTCCAAGGCATCAACTGTTTCATTTTTAGCATTCTTAAAACGAATCACATCTGCATCTGTATACCCTTCGGGGTATTTCTCTACCAACATTGAGAGAATCTCATTAGTTAGTTTGTTGTAGTCTACTATTACACGTTTCATATTAATATTACTTTTCACGGGGCGAAAGTAAGTCAATTTTTATAATTACAAAATAAAAAATCTACTTTTTTTTAATTTGTTGTATCTTTGTCCCGCAATAAAGCCCATTTTTTCTAAGAAAATAAAATTATAAGTATGCAATTATTTTTCCATTCCAGCCTTCATTCAAGTAGCACAAATTGCTTTTTTGATAAGGAAGAAAGCCAACATATAGTAAAAGTACTGCGCAAAAAAGCAGGCGATATACTCCATATTACCAATGGTAAAGGACTTCTTTTTGAAGCAAAATTAGATTTCGCTACACCTAAACAATGTGAGGTGTCTATACTGAAATGTACTCCTCAGCTTCCCCGTCCTTACTACTTACATTTGGTGGTAGCACCTACCAAGATGAATGAACGTTATGAGTGGTTTTTGGAGAAAGCCACCGAAATAGGCGTTGATGAAATTACTCCTATTATCTGTGAACATTCTGAGCGTACCACTATCAAAGTAGAACGTTTTGAAAAGATACTCCTTTCAGCAATGAAACAATCGTTGCAATGCTATTTGCCTAAACTGAATACGCCTATTGCATCAGCTCAGTTTTTTAAAACGATGCTGACAAATAGTTCAGCTAAATATATAGCTCACTGTCAAGAAAATGAAAAGCGCTTGCTCTCTTGCACACTCAAGCCCTTTCCTGAGCGTATTACTGTGCTTATAGGTCCTGAAGGCGATTTCTCTACTAATGAGATAAACACCGCTTTGCAACAAGCATTTGTGCCTATCTCATTAGGAGATACTCGCTTACGCACCGAAACAGCAGCCATAGTAGCGTGTCATACCGTTGCGGTAATAAATGAACTGACTAACATTAGTTCAACTTAATATCCTCTTAGGTCTGTCATTCCTTTGTCTTCTGTTTGTCATTCCTTCGTCATTTGTTCGTCATTCGTTCGTTCGTCTTTTTCCTATCTGCCTATGCGTCTCGCTCTATCTGCCTGTCGTGCTACGACCTCGCACCGTCTAAGAGATAAGTAAAAAATAAGATGAATTATAGTTATACTTCGTGTTCGCCTTTGATGTCTCTGTGCTCGTAATCGGCAATCATCAGTTTTTCGTAATCAGTCTTAGTACCTTTACCGAAACGTCTGCCAATATTGTCAAAAATAAGGTATACCAAAGGCACTACAATAAGTGTTAAGAACAATGAGGAAATAAGTCCACCTATAATTACAATTGCCAAACCATTGTTCACTTCGGCACCTGCTCCATTGGCAATAGCAAGCGGAATCATACCTGCTACCATTGCGATAGTCGTCATCAAGATAGGGCGTAAACGCGCGTGGTTTGCTTGTATTAATGCAGTTACAGTATCTTCCCCTTCTTGCTTGCGGTGGTTAGCGAAGTCTACTAACATAATCGCATTCTTAGCAACCAACCCAATAAGCATAATGATACCTAAAAGAGTAAAGATATTAAGTGACATATTGGCTAATGCCAAAGCTACTAAAGCTCCAATGAACGAAAGCGGTATAGAGAACAATACCACAAAAGGTCGTGAAAAACTGTCGTATAACACTACCATTACCATATAAACTAAGAGAATAGCTGCAAAGAGCGATATAAACAAGGTGCCGAACCCTTCGTCTTGCATCTCTTGGTCACCTGTAAACACAAAGTGTACGTTAGCAGGTTTTTCTAATTGGTCTATCTTAGTTTTCCATTCTGAAACTATAGTACCTGTAGGACGACCTACCGATTGAGCTTTTACGGTTACCGAAGGTGATTTGTCATAACGTTCTAGCTGTGTAGGTCCTGAAGCATAAACAATATTAGCAAATTGTGATAGTTTTACCTGTTGTCCCACTGAGTTGATAAACATCATATTTTCTATATCGTCTATAGACTGACGGCTACCTTCTTCAAACACTATATTAATATTGTATTCTGAATCTCCTGTACGGAATTTACTGTCGTCATTACCATTAAAAGCGGTTCGCATCGTTCCCCCTACAGTAGCAATATTAAGTCCTAACATTGCCATCTTATCGCGGTCTATCTGCACATTTATTTCGGGATTACCAGATTCTGAGGAAAGCTTAATTTCAGTAGCACCTTCAACAGTTTTAAGAAGCTCAGCTGTTTTCTCAGCGTACTGTTGGGCTACTTCCACATTGTCAGAAGTAACTACCAAAGCAATTGGGGATTGTTCAGCTCCCATCAATCCTACCGGTACAGTCTTCACTTTAGCTTCTACTAAATACTGACTTAGTTCACGTTTCAGCTTTGCCGCAATTACGTTAGTCGATTCATTACGTTCTTTTTTATCGATAATAGTAAGTTGTATTTCCGATTTGTAAGGAGTTGCTTGTGAAGCTCCCATACCACTGGTAGACTGTCCTACAGTAGTAATCATACTCTCTACTAAAGGTTTATTGGTACCCTCTACTTTTAAGCTACGAAGATAATTTTCAGCTTTTTGGGTCATAAAGTTAGTCTGCTCTAAGGAAGCATCTTTATTCAATTCAAACTGTACTAAAAACTTTCCTCTATCCATATTAGGCATAAACTCAGATCCGATAAATCCAGTAGGAATCAATGAACAAGAACCTACAAAAAGGAAAAATACCAAAATAATAGTTTTCCATTTATTGGCAAATACCCATACCAATAAGTCAGAGAAGAACTGTGTAAATCGTTTGAGGTATCCTTCAAAGCCTATGGTTAGTTTTCCTAAAAATGAATTGGGATTTGCGTGTTCTAATTTTCCAAACCTAGAGTACAACCAAGGGACTACTGTAAAAGACATCAATAATGAAAGCATTGTAGCAATAGCTACAGTCAAACAGAACTCACGCAATACTTTTACTACAATAGCATTACCTAATGAAATAGGAACGAACACTACAACAATTACTAAGGTAATTGCCATTACAGTAAGCACAATTTCCTTAGAACCATCAAAAGCAGCACGCACTTTATTCTTACCCATTTCCATATGGCGGTGAATGTTTTCCAATACTACAATAGCATCGTCCACCAAGATACCTACCACCATCGAGAGGGCAACAAGGCTCATCAAGTTCAGTGTAAAACCAAAGAAATACATACCTATAAAAGTAGCGATGAGTGAAGTAGGTATAGATACCATTACAATAATAGCATTACGTAGGCTGTGAAGGAAGAAGAACATCACTACTGCTACCAATACAATTGCCAATATCAAATCGGACATTACAGAGTTGGCTGCTTCTAAGGTAAACTCACTAGTATCTTCAGCCAATAGCATCTTTACTCCATCATTTTTATAAGTCTGCTCTACTTGTTCCATCTTCTTGCGTACCAACTCACTCACCGATACAGCATTAGCATCGGTTTGTTTCAATACTTGTAGCAAGAGAGTATTTTCTTGGTCTATACGCGCTATTTTGGTAGCTTCTTCTTCGGTGTCTTGCACATCAGCTACATCCGAAAGTCGTATCTCTACTCCATTCTGTGAAGCAAGTATAAGGTTGCGCAATTGTTCTACATCTTGTAATTTACCAAGCAAACGTATAGAGGTACTATTCTCACGAGTTTTAATTTTACCCGCAGGAATTTCCATATTCGAAGCTGCAATCAATTGTTGTACTTGAGCAATAGAAAGACCATAACCTTCTAACTTCTTAGCATCAATGCTCACGCGTATTTCTCGTTTGCGACCACCTATTATATTCACTTGTGCTACTCCTGGAACACGTGATAACTCTGGCTGTATTTTTTTATCTACCAAATCGTACAATTCTTGTGCCGATAACTTAGAAGTTACCCCAATAGACACAATAGGCAAATCGGAAAGAGAGAATTTACTCAATGATGGTTCTTTAGCATCATCGGGCAAATCAGCTCTTATTGCATTAATTTTGCGCTGTGCCTCATTAAGGGTGTTATCTACATTCGCATCGTTAGTAAGTTGTACTACTACCACCGAAAGGCTTTCATACGAATATGATTGTATCTTTTTGATATTTTCCAAAGCCGAAACGGCATCCTCGATTTTCTTTGTCACGGTGCTCTCAATCTCCGAAGGAGAGGCTCCCGCATACACAGTAGAGATCGTAACTACATTCACTTCAAACTTAGGAATGAGTTCGTAGTTCAATAACTTATACGAATAGAAGCCACCAAGTAGCAACAACAAGAGCATCACAATAAGTACACTGGGACGCTTAATAGAAAGTTTAATTAAATCCATCTTTTGTTTGTTCTAAATCGGGGGCAAAGGTACGATAAAAAACTTAATAAACAAAAAAAGTTTCCATATTTTAGGAAACTTTTATTATGAGTAAGTAATTGAATAATTTGTGAGACTTACTGTTTTGGGGGATATTTTTCTAATATTTTATTTACGAAGTTATTAATAGCTTCTTCTTTGCGTTCCGTTGTTTGAGGTAGGTTACCTATACCTTTACCTTGCCAAATAAGTTCACGTTTATGAGCGTCTATAATTTCAATATAAAGAGAACCTTCTGTACTTCGAGCTACATTATAGGTTGCTCCTCCCCAAAAAGGTCCCCAACCCATTCCCCAGCCCCAATAGTATGGAGAATTGTTATATACATCTACATTTTCTTGTTCACGAGTAAAGATATTTACTAAAACGTCTGGTTTTTCAGAAAGTGTTATTCCTTTAGAAGTTAAATTACGCTCAATAGCTCGTAAAATACGTTTCTTATCTAAATCTGAGATAGGAACTTTATCAATACCTTCTTTAAAGAAAGCAAATGATTTGTATGCAGAAAAATCGGCCTGTTGGTCATAATCTGTAGCTACATATACACTAGCACAAGAACTAAGAACAACAGCCATAATTAGGAGTATAAAAACAGTTGTTTTTTTCATATCATAAGTTATTTAAAAGGTTTTGAAATCTTGTTTTATAAGCACAAAATCTATACCGTTTTATATTTTTCTATCCATTAATTGTAGGGCAAAAGTTCTGAGGTATTCTCGTTCATCATCTCCTATAGTTATTTTCTCTAATATCATAAGAGCTTTTTGAGTATAATTTTCTATCAGCTGGCGAACTGCTTTGTCTGCATTTGTTATCTGAAAAATCTCTCTTACTCTTGCTATTTTATTATCAACTTCATTTAAAGCATATGCTCTCAATAGTTCTTCACGTTGTTTTTCATTGCTTAGTGCTAAAGATTTTAAATAGAGTATAGTTTTCTTATTTTCTATAATATCACCTCCTATTTTTTTACCAAATGAAGCATCTCCAAAAGTATCCAAATAATCATCTTGTAACTGAAAAGCTATTCCTAAATTTAAACCAAAATTGTACATATTAATTTGGTTTTCCTTAGTGGTTTCAGAGATAATACTACCCATTTGTAAGGCAGCTCCTATAAGAACTGAAGTTTTGTATGAAATCATTTGCATATATGCCTCAATACTTACCTCTTGTAGCTTTTCAAAATCCATATCCATTTGCTGTCCTTCACATACTTTAAGGGCTGTTTCACTTAATGTTTTTACTAATTCTTGAAATATTTTTGAAGGATAATCCTCTAATAATTTATAGGCAATGATAAGCATAGCATCTCCTGAAAGTATACCTACATTTGTATCCCATTTTTGATGTACAGTAGGTTTGCCACGCCTTAGAGAAGCATTATCCATAATATCGTCGTGGATAAGTGAAAAGTTGTGAAAAACCTCTATGGCAGTAGCTGCATTAAGTGCTTTACGATAGTCTTTACCAAAAATATCGGTTGCAATAAGGGTAAGTATAGGGCGAATACGCTTTCCCCCTAAGTTAAGAATGTACTGAATGGGTTCATAGAGGTGAATAGGCTCTTTGGGAGTAAAAATTTTTTCTATATGCTGTAAAAAAGCTGTTTTATACTCTTCAATGGGAAGCATAATAATTTATTATTAGTTTAGAAAGTTAATACTTGTCTGTTTTTTATCCTTTTCTTAAAAGCTCTATTGCGTGATTACGAGCTGATTCGCCACTATTTTTTCCTTCAAGCATTTCTGAGAGTTCTGAAATGCGTTCCTGTTCGGTGAGCATTTTAAGATGGGTAGTTGTCTTACCTGTTATATCTTCTTTAAACACTTTAAAATGATAAGCACCCTTAGCAGCTATTTGCGGTAAATGAGTAATGGCAAAAACCTGTCTGTTTTTGCTCATTTGTTTCATTATATCACCCATTTTTTGAGAGATTTCGCCTGATACTCCTGTATCAATTTCGTCGAACATAATAGTAGGGAGTGCTGTATGTGCTGCCATTATAGCTTTTACAGCTAACATTATACGCGACAGTTCTCCTCCTGAAGCTACTTTCTTTAATGGTCCAAAATCTCCTCCTTTATTGGCAGAAAATAAAAATGAGAGCTCATCATTTCCGTTGTTAAAGAAGTGTGAAGTAGGTGTTAGCTTGATATCAAAACGCCCATTGGGCATTCCTAATTCGTGCATAAAGCTCTCTAATTGTTTAGTGAGAGTAGGAACTACTTTTTCACGAGTTTTGTGTAACTCAGTTGCTTTTTTAGAAGTTTCTGCTTGACGTTTTGCAACTAACTCTTGTTGTTCTTTAAGGTCGAAATCTGCGCTTTCAGTTTTAGAAACAGCCTTCTCTAAACGTTCTTGAATACTCATCAACTCTTCAACAGTTGTTACTTTGTGCTTTTGCTGAAGTGAGTAGATTTTATTGAGTTGCTTAGATATTTCCTCTAAATTTTCTGGGTCTGTTTCTATGTTTTCATCAATGTCTGCTACATCTCTACTCAAATCTTCTAAATCTAAGAAAGCCGAGTCAATGCGTTCGTACAATTCGCGGTATTGCTGTTTGTATTCTGTAAGATTTGAAAAAGCGCGACGCAGTTCACGCAAATTATTCAAGATACCTATGTTCTCATCGTTGAGTAAATATAAACTTTCAGCTACACTTTCTTTTATCTCTTCGATGTTAGAGGCTTCTTCATAGCTTTCTTCCAATTCCTCCAAAATGCCTTCTCCTAAAGTAACCGATTTCAGTTCTTTGAGTTGGTGCAGATTGTAATCGTATTCTTTATTAGCTGTCTGTTGGAAATCTATGAGCTCTTGTAGTTTTTTTTGTTCGTTTTTAAGTAGTACTAAAAGACGTTGGTATTCCTCTAATAAAGATTTATTTTCAGCCATTGCATCTATAATTTCAAACTGAAAAGCTGTGTCACTTAAAGAAAGCGTCTGATGCTGAGAATGAATATCTACGAGTACTTCACCTAAACGTGAAAGCACGTCTAATGTTACAGGAGAATCATTGACGAAAGCTCGAGATTTTCCCGAAGGAAGAATTTCACGACGTATAATAGTTTGAGGGTCATAATCTATTTCCAGCTCATTGAAGAGAGATTGAAATTCATAATTTTGCAAAGAAAATTCGGCTTCAATTACACATTTTTCATCTTTATTCCTCAAAGCAGACATATCGGCACGTTTCCCCAATACTAAGGAAAGAGCGTCAAGCATTATAGATTTTCCTGAACCTGTTTCGCCTGTGATAATAATAAAGCCTTTAGGGAAGTCAACTTTTAGGTCATCAATTAATGCATAATTTTTTATAGATAGAGTGTTGAGCATATTCCTTATTTTATTTCATTCCACTTAGTTACTTGGGTGGGAGCTAATTTCATTAAGGCTTCTTTTAGCATTTTGGTATTAAAAATCATTCCACCTGAGTAAATAGAGGCAATTTCATCAGTTTTTGCATTAAAAAACAATATCATTGCATAGGAGCTCAACCGTAGGCTCGGTATTTTTTCAAGTAAAATAATAGCATTCTGGATAGCTTCTTTTCCGCCTTTCTCATTGGTGCTCATTATGTCTAAGCCCAAACGATGGTATTGGTATAAAGCTTTGTGATAATCAGTGTAATTTTCTGAAATGAGCTCATTTATTAACAAGAATCGGTTGTTTTTACCATTATCAGCCCAACCTGTATAACTACTGTTTTGTGCTATATTAGCAATTTGTTGTGCCTTTAAGAAATAAGGTCTCCCTGCATTTTCAGCAAACGTATCAGCATCGAACCCTAATAGCAAATAGGCATAGTAAGCTATTACCGACGTGAGGTTCGACTCAAAGGCATTTTCATTGAAGGTAAGAGGGGCAAACTCTTGATAGTCAAAAGCTACTTCTTTATCTTGCAAGTTAAATACAGGAGATTGATAAGCTGAATTGTATACAGGACGAGAAGATTGCACCAAAAGACTTGCTTCATAGTGCGAATTTTCAAACTTATTAATCACCAGAGTAAAACTACAACGGATACGTTCGTTTTCGCGTACTTTTAAATCTGTCCAACGGGTTTGATTGATAAATTCTTGTAAAGATTTTTCTAAGGTCTTAAAGACTGAGCGATTACTTAAATTTACCTGTTGTGTATTGACCGTTACCACGGCATTCAACTCTTGTGAGAAAGAAAATGAGCTGGCAATTAGGGCTAAAAAGAGTGTTATTTTTCTCATAATGATATGTGTCATATAATTATTTCCTATCTTCCCATTCTAATTAATACGGTATCTCTTCCGTAATTTCAAGACCGTAGCCCGACATTCCTACGTAATTAGACGCATTTTTAGAGTTGGTAAGCAATCGAAGTTTCCTAATACCTAAATCGTTGAGTATTTGAGCTCCCATCCCAATATCTTTGGTATCTTTACCTACTTGAGGAAGAGGGTGCCCTGTTTGGTGTTCTTTGATTTCGGTAATGTGCTGTAACAACGTTTTCGAATAACCCTCTTTATTAATTACTATCACAGCTCCTTTGCCTTCCTCATTAATTTTTCTGAAAATGCGTTCAAGAGGGTTGTCCTTATCTCCTGCTATAACTTCCAGAATATCATTGCTGATAAACGATGAATGAACGCGCGTAAGCACAGGTTCATCTGCTTTCCAATTGCCTTGTGTAAAGGCTAAGTGTATTTGCTTGTTAGTAGTTTGTTCATAAGCGCGCAAGCGGAATTCTCCATAAGGAGTTTGCAACAAGAAATCTTCTTTCTTTATCACAAGCGTATCTTTGCGCATACGATAAGCAATAAGGTCTTCAATAGAAATGATTTTAAGGTCGAATTTCTTAGCCACTTCCACCAACTGAGGTAATCGTGCCATCGTACCATCTTCATTTAAGATTTCTACTAAAATACCCGCAGGTTTTAGTCCCGCAATACGAGTGAGGTCAATAGCTGCTTCTGTGTGTCCTGTACGGCGAAGCACTCCGCCTTCTTTAGCGCGTAAAGGGAATATATGTCCAGGACGCCCTAAGTCGAAAGGAGTGGTCTTTGGGTCTACTAATGCTTGAATAGTTTTTGCCCGGTCGAAAGCTGAAATACCGGTAGTACAACCCTGACCTTTCAAATCTACTGAAACAGTAAACTGAGTTTCGTGTAGTACGGTGTTGTTTTGCACCATCATCGGAAGGTCAAGCTCAGCACAGCGTTTTTCAGTAAGAGGAGCACAGACTAACCCGCGACCGTTGGTAATCATAAAATTAATCATCTCAGGAGTTACCTTTTCAGCAGCAGCAATAAAATCGCCTTCATTTTCACGGTTTTCATCATCTACTACAATAACGACCTTTCCTTTTTTTATATCTTCAACAGCTTCTTCAATGCTGTTTAGTTTGATATTGTTCATCTTTATCAATTGATTTTATACAAAATGAACACGAGTGTATCACTCGTGTTAAAATTATAAATAGTTATTAATCTTCGTTCAATTTAAAAATTAACTGTAATACGAGCGATTTTGGCACTTTCCTCAATATCTCCTTCTGAGATATTATCGGTAAGGTCAAAAGCTGTTTTAAGAGCCGATTTATCAAAAGTAAAGTAGTAATTCTTTCCTTTTGGAGTAACCATTACGCTACTGATAGAGGGCTCAATTTCTAAATCGGGATATTTTTTCTTTACGTCTTTAAAAGTACTCTGTAACGAAATCCCTTTTTCGGTAGCGTATTTATCGCACAATATTAATACACTTTCCACAATTTTGTCCCCCTTATCATTGGTAGTGGGAGTAATTTCAAGAAGCTCTTTACCTTCTTTGTCTAAAATAGTAATGCGCTCAGCACTTGCATAACGCAACTCTCCTTCCATAGTCGAGTTTACTATGGAGTCCTTAGCAAAGATAGAATCTAACTTTTGTATGGGGGTGTCTTTTTGGAGGACTCCTACACTGTTATTAGTGATGAGGAACTCATTCTTTTTATTGTTACACGCCACAATAGTTAAAAGAACAGTAATGATAATAAAGTATTTTTTCATTATTTCTTGATAATTTTATTTAATATTCCTAAAACTCCTCTTACGAACGACGCACTTGTAACCATTTTTATCAAAGGATTAGTACCCGAACGCTTAGTAGTGGTTTTTTGTGTAGTGGGCTTAGGAGCAGAAGCTTTTTCGGCTTCCTTAGCTTCTTTTTGCTTCTCTTCCTCTTTCCGCACGTCCTCTATTTTCTTATTTAAGATTTCATAAGCACTTTCACGGTCGATAACTTCGTTGTATTTGCGCACTAACTCCGAACGCCCTACCAACGCTTCAATTTCACTATCACTAAGAATATCCATTCTACTCATCGGTGCGCGCATCATTGTGTCTACCAATGGGGTAGGTATTCCTTTTTCGTTCAGTACTGTTACGAGTGCTTCTCCTGTTCCTAAGGAAGTAAGCGTATCGGTAGTGTCGTAAAATTCTGATGAAGGATAGTTCTCTGCAATCAGCTTAATGGCTTTACGGTCTTTAGCGGTGAAAGCACGCAGAGCGTGTTGTACCTTCATACCCAGCTGAGAGAGTATCGCATCGGGGATATCGGTAGGGTTTTGAGTGCAGAAAATAAGTCCCACACCTTTTGAACGTATGAGCTTTACAATGTTCTCTAATTGGTTGAGAAGCGTTTTGGAAGCCTCATTGAAAATAAGGTGCGCTTCGTCGATAAAGATAACCAACTTAGGTTTCGACATATCGCCTTCTTCGGGGAAAGTAGTGTAAATTTCAGCCAAAAGACTCAACATAAAGGTCGAGAACATCTTAGGACGGTCTTGAATGTCCGTAAGGCGAATGATGTTTACATAACCTTCGCCCTGTGCATTGGTTCTCATTAAGTCAGCTGGTTCAAAACTGCGCTCGCCGAAGAAAAGTTCAGCACCTTGATGCTCTAATTCCACAATTTTACGCAAGATAGCACTTGTTGAGGACTTAGAAACCGCTCCGTACTCTTTCTCGAAGTCGGTCTTTCCTTCATCAGTGGCATATTGAAGTATTTTCTTTAAATCTTTTAGGTCTAACAAGGGTAGTGCGTGGTCATCGCAGTATTTGAAAACCACTGCCAAAACACCTTCTTGCACATCGCTTAGGTCTAAGATGCGTGAAAGTAACACAGAGCCAAATTCTGATACAGTAGCACGCATACGCACACCCTTTTGCTCCGAAATGGTCAGTAGTTCGGTGGGGAATGCCTGTGGTTGAAAGTCTAAGCCTATCTTACCTAAACGCTCTAAGATAAAAGGCTTTACTTCACCAGATTCAGCAATACCACTGAGGTCGCCTTTCAAGTCCATTAGCAATACAGGAACACCTTTTTTAGAAAGGTTTTCGGCGATAACTTGCAGAGTTTTAGTTTTACCTGTACCCGTAGCTCCTGCGATAAGCCCGTGGCGGTTAAGTGTTTTTAAAGGTAAATTTACCAATACGTTTTCAATAGGTTGCCCTTCGTAGATAGCCCCTCCTAAGGTAATGTAATCACCTTTAAAGGAGTATCCAGCGAGCATTGTTTCTTTAAAAGAATCTATTTTAGCCATTTGTTATTAGTTTTAAACTGTTAGTAGTGTTTTACTTATTCGATAGGTAGTTGGCATTTTCAAGGCACAAAGGTAGAAAAAAAAGTTGAAAACCCAAAATTTATTAGGTAACAAATTTATTTTTAGTGCAATAAAAGGGTTTGTTAATAACTTTATGAGACTTACAGACTAAGAGCAAACAACGGTCTTTCCTTTCGTTTTAAATCGCTTTATTTCCCTCAAAACTACGGTTTTTCATTAACTCTTAACTCCTCATTTTTAATTATTTACATAGCTATTCTATACCAATCTTCCAAGATTCGTATAAGCTTCCTATAAGCTCTCTATAAGCTAACCATACCCTCCTAATAACCTTTTTCCACCAAAATTCCCTTCAACCATCTTCCGAACCTCTCCGTTATCTTCCGTTTCTTCGTGACCCTATCACTAAGCCATCAATCTCCATTTGCTAATTTACTAATTTTTCACATTTGCTAATTCATTTTTTTTACATACCTTTGCACTTGTAAGTAGACCGTAAGTTATGCAAATACCTAACACTTTTAACCTTAAAGTTCAAGCTGAAAAATATATTCCTATCCATAGCGAGAAGGAACTCATCAGTGCGTTACAAGAGTATCACAATCCATTTGTTTTAGGGGGTGGAAGCAATATGCTTCTCACTAAAAATATTACGCAACCTGTGTTTCACATTTTGCTTAAAGACATTAGCACTGTAAAAGAAACTGATGAATACATATGGCTTAAAGCACAAGCAGGAGAGAATTGGCACCAATTTGTGCGTTATACTTTACAACAGGGCTATGGCGGACTTGAAAATCTTTCGCTGATCTACGGCAATGTAGGTACTACTCCTGTACAGAATATAGGGGCTTATGGGGTAGAAATAAAAGATGTGATGGAGAGTTGTGAGACTATTGAGGTTCATACACTGCAAAAACGCATATTTACAAATGCAGAATGTGCTTTTGCTTATCGAGAATCTATTTTTAAGGGGAAAGAGAAGGGCAATTACATCATTACTTCGGTTACTTTTAAACTTACTAAAAAGAACCACCAATTGCACACGCAATACGGAGCTATTCAGCAAGTCCTTTCAGAGCGAGGAATTACCAAACCTACCCCCAAAGAGTTGTCCGATGCGATTATTACCATTCGCGAAAGTAAATTGCCTAACCCTAATGTTTTGGGTAATTGTGGCAGTTTCTTTAAAAATCCAATTATTCTAAAAACTGATTACGAAAAACTACAACAGCAATATCCTGAAATTCCTTGTTATCCAGTAAATGAAACCGAAGTGAAAGTGCCAGCAGGTTGGCTTATAGATCGCTCAGGGCTCAAAGGTTATCGGAAAGGAGATGCAGGAGTGCACAAGCATCAAGCATTGGTATTGGTGAATTATGGTGAAGCTACAGGTGAAGAAATTTTAGCGGTGGCTAATTATGTAAAAGCTCAAGTGCAAGAAAAGTTTGGTATTGCCTTGGAGTTTGAAGTGAATATATTTTAATGGATATACTTTATTTACATACAACTCAATTCAACTCTTGATTCACATTATTTCAATATCTTTATCTAAAAAAATAATTATTGATGAAAAAAGAATATCATAAAGAAAAATTACAAACTATTGTACTTTCTAATAAGGGAGGTATGGAAGTAACCGTACTTAATTTTGGTGGTGTGATTAGCTCTATTAAAGTGCCTATAAAGGGGAAAAAAGTAGAGTGTGTATTGGGATTCGACACGTTTGAAGAGTACGTAAGTGAGGCTTACCGCAAAGAGTATCCGTATCTTGGTGCGATTATAGGGCGTAACGCAGGGCGTATAAAGTATGGAAAAGCTATTATTGATGGCAAGGAAATACAATTGAACTGCAATTTAGGAGAAAATCAAATACACGGAGGCTCAGTAGGCTTTGATAGTGTCTTTTGGGACGTAGTGACAGTAAATAGGGGAGAAGATAATTCTTCAGTAACCTTACAATATGTTTCTAAAGATGGCGAAGAGGGTTATCCAGGTGAGGTAACGGTGCGTGTAACTTATACGCTTACTTCCGATAACCGTTTGCGTATTGATTATCACGGCATCACCGATGCACCTACTATTTTAAATCTCACTCAGCATACGTATTTTAACCTCAATGAAAGCAATACCGATGTGCTTAACAATACCTTACAAATAAAAGCCGATAAGTACGTACCGTTAGAAGAAGGATTCTTTACCCCTACAGGTGAACGCCCTCCTGTGGCTGGCACACGTTTGGATTACCGAAAAGGGCAAAAGGTATATGCTCATACTGATAATTCGTTTGTACGTGAGATTACCCCTGAGGAAGTAATGGCTACACTTACTAACGGAGAAGGTTCATTGGCAATGGAAGTGCGTACCAATCACCCTGTGTTACATATCTATGCAGGATATTATTTACCTGAGTTGCAACCACCTCATCGCAAAACTATAGGGCAAAGCAGAGGGATTTGTTTTGAAGCACAAGGTTATGCCGATGCTACTAAACATCCACAGTTCGATAATGTAGTGTTAAGACCTAAAGAAGAATACAATTTTTTTACCGAATTTAAGTTTATACACCTTTCGTAGAAGGAATATAAGATACATAGAAGCATAAAAAAAGAGTCTGATATACAGACTCTTTTTTATGCTATTACCATTTAAAAATTAGCTTTTTTGTTCTTTATTGAAGTACACCAAATAGTAATACATTTGTTTTTCTTCGTCCCAACCTTTCTCAATAAACTTATCAGCTGATTCTGGATTGATAAAGTCCATACGTATTTGGATATTAGTGTCTAAATCAATCACATTTTTAATTTTTTTGCGCACATCCGATACAGCCTTATTAACAATCGGAAAGGTTGATACATCTTCTATTTGGTACTTAGGTCCTTTCTCTACTTTGTAGTGCTTAAACTCTGGTATTAATTCAGGATTTTCAAACACTTCATTCATAAACGAGGTTTCTTCAAAATCATCATTCTTAGCGAAGTAATTAATCGCACGGTTCATAAACAAAACCTCTTCTTTTTTATCTTCAGCAGGCAAGATTACATCTTTGGCAAAGTCTTGGCTGAATTTTAAGTACTTTTTAGTATAGAAATTATCGTCTATTAACGCATCGACATTTAGAAAGTTCTCTAACCAATATTTAGTGTCATAACGATTGCTATCGATGGAAAGTATTTTGTATCCGTCCTCTTTATTCACATTAAAGATAATACAACCTTTATCCAATCGGTGAATGTTCACTCCCTCTTGGATAATCATCTCCAACTGGTTAGCCTGTTCCTCAAACTGCAAAAAGCTGTTCCTCATTTCCGATTTGAAGATACCTACTGCTTTTACCTTTTCATTATCTAAATAACTATCGTGAAGAAGCGCCACATACACCTCTCCGCTTTTGATATGTGGGTGATTAGACTGATTGTACAAGTGTTGCGCAATCTTCTTAGATTGCTCGTGAATAGAGCTCTCGTTCTCAAAAATAGGGGTTACCAGCTGGTAAAGTTCATTGAACTCAACATCGGTATCGTGTACTAAGTGAAAGTAGTTTTCTTCTTTTTCACGGAAAGGTTTAAAGAAGTATTCTTTCAGTAGCCCTATAATCTCATCGTTTAGTGCATAAGGTTTTTCTGAAAGGAATAGAGGTTCTCCTTTGCTTAGATTACCTACCCTGTGAATAGAAAGTGTTTCAATGTTTGTTGTATATAAATTTAGCATAGTTACTTGTTATCTGTTACTATTACGTAATTAGTAGTATTCTTCTTCACTGAAACTTCCATAATCGTCTTCGTCGAGGTCAAAATCGTTAAATTCATCTTCAAACTCATCAAAATCATCAGCTACAAATGATTTCTCGGGAGCTTCAGCAGGAATAGAACCGTGAGCGTATATCAAAGCAGGATAAGAAACGCCTGTTTCTTCTTCATCAATCTCTACTAATTCTACGAAGAACGTCCACATCGACATAAAGTCGTATACGTACAACAGTTTAGGCTCTTCTTCACTTACAACCGATTCGATGGTTGTCTCTTCCATCAAGCGCATTTCTCCACTTTCTGATACATCAAAAAGGGTGATTTCTTCTCCTTGATTCCAATCCTCGTCGGTAAGATAGAAAGAAGCCATTTCGTCACCAGCAAAGCCAAATGATTGGTTGATTACATTGTGTAAATCTTCCAAAGTAGCTTCTCCTTGAATGATAATATCTCTAAAAACGTCTTCTTTAACGTCAAGTATCACTCTGAATTTGTATACCATTTTTAGTTTTTAGTTATTTTAGTTGTTAGTAAAAAACTTTGTCAAAGGTCGTAGCACGACAGGCTGTTAGAGACTTTGACAAAGTTTGTATATCCTTATTTTGTATACTTATTTAGCTATATCTGTAATTTCAATATCAAAAATAAGGTCGCTATTAGGTGGAATCACATCGCCAGCACCTCTTTCGCCATATCCTAAAGCAGCAGGAATAAATACGCGTATTTTATCACCTACTTTCATTGTAAGTAAAGCATCTCTGAAGCCTGGTATAAGTTGCGCAGAAGTGTTGTAAGGCATAGGGAAGGCTTGGTATCCTCCTTGTTGTTCACGTAATGAGTTGTATTTACCATAAGCCTCTTCAATTTCTTTTACGTTAGAATCGAAAAGGGTTCCGTTTTTCAAATAACCTGCGTAGTTTACCATTACTTGATGTGTGTGATTAGGTTGTTTGCCTTTGCCATCAACTAACTTAAAGATTTTTACTCCTGAAGGAAGTGCTTTAGCTTGTGGTTCCTGTACTTTTACTTCTTCTAAGAACTTAGCGGAAGCGGCTTTCGTCTTAGCTTCTTTTTCTCTCTCTCTCTTGTTAATTTCTTTGAAGTAATCTTCAAAAACTTTTACAGCATTGAAATTTTTAGCATCTTTACCATTGGCGATAATAGTAATCTTATTGATTTTGATATCCTTTTCAGGCTTGTCATTCATTACTGTTTTAGTATTAGCAATAGCATCTATTACTTCTAAACCTTTCACCGTTTCGCCGAATACTGTGTGGCGACCATCTAAATGAGGAGTAGGCACTTGGGTAATAAAAAACTGACTGCCATTGGTAGCTGGGCCTGCGTTTGCCATTGACAAGATTCCTTTTTTATCGTGTTTTAAAGTGGGCACTATCTCATCTTCAAATCGGTAACCGGGTTCTCCCATTCCGGTGCCGGTAGGGTCACCTCCTTGTATCATAAAATCCTTGATTACTCGGTGGAAAATTGTTCCGTTGTAAAACGGTTTACCTTTGTATTCAGCTTTTACGAAAGTGTTTTTACCTTCTGCCAAAGTAACAAAGTTGGCTACTGTTACAGGAGTTTCTTTGTAGTTTAGTTTTACAATAATATTTCCTTGAGTAGTTTCGATATCCGCAAATAAGCCATCGCCTAAATCTTTATAGGCTTTCTTTTGCGAATTGCAACTGAAAAATACAAACATTGCAGAAAGCAATGCGATAAAATTGAGTCGTCTCATATATAAAATTAATTAAAATTTCTACTTATTCAGGTCGTGGTTCTATTTTCTCTTTGTTTTTTTCAATTTTAAAAACCTCTATCTTGGCAATAATAGGCTGGTTGAAAGTTATTTTATCTTTATCACCACGATAACCATAGGCTACGCTCGAGGGGAAAAAGAAAACACCACTTTCTTTCTCTTTTAGCAATTTTAGTGCTGAACGCAACCCTTGGAATACCTCTTCTTTATCTACATTATACTTATAATCACCATCGGGTTTCTCTTGATAGAGTTCGTTACCCTGCAAATCCGAAAGACTGTAATCATAGGTTACGATATCGCCAAACTGTGCTGTGTAGTCAGCATTAGGATTTTGGTTTAGGTAATAGAATTTAAAACCGTGTTGTGAATCTATAAAGGTGTGGAGCGTATCTTTTTTGATAATAGAATCAATAAGAGCTTCTTCTGAAGCTAATAGTGCTTTGTTTTTCTTAGCCGATTCCTTTAAAAAGGTACTTGTTTTCTTGGTTACAGGGTGGCGTGCTTGTCGGTCGGCACAGCTTATGAAAACTATGCCAGCAACCATTATTATTGCTATTTTTTTGAGTATATTCATTGTATTTTAAATATTCTTGTGAATAAAATCTGGCAAAACTTGTTTAAAATAAGTTACTGCTTCTTCCATTGTACCGTCAAATCTACCTCCTGCAGCATTGATGTGCCCTCCGCCATTGAAATATTTGCGTGCAAACAGATTTACATCGTTATTACCTTTGGAACGCAACGACATTTTTATAAAATCGCCTTCTTGAATGAAGATTACTGCGAGCTTGGTGTTCTTAATGGTAAGCCCATAATTTACGAAACCGTCAGTATCTCCTTTTTGGCAGTCGTATTGTTGTAGTTCTTCGGAACTAAGCGTTGTGTAAGCCGTGTCGTACTCTTTTAAATACGTCATATTTTTCAGAACTACACTCAGTAATTGCAATTTGTTAAATGAATTATTATCAAACACATTACTGTTAATCTGACTGTTTTTAGCTCCTTTTTCGATAAGGAAAGCAGCTATTTTTAGCGTATTGCTAGTAGTGGTGGGGTATTTAAAATTTCCCGTATCGGTCATTATTCCTGTGTACAAACAAGTAGCTATTTCTCTATCTATTTGGTTTTTATCGCCCATTGCATCAATAAACGAATATACCATTGCACAGGTAGAGCTGGCATTGGGGTTAGAGAAAGTTACTTTGGCATAAGCCTCAGGCGCTTGATGATGGTCAATCATCACAAATGTAGCTGCCGAGCTTTCTAATAAAGGTGTGAGCCCATCAGCGCGTTTAAGTGAATTGAAATCAAGCGTAAAGATGAGCGTAGAGTTTTCTATTTGTTTTTTTGCCTTTTCAGGAGCATTGTCATAGATGAGAATCTCATCGGCTGAGGGTACCCATTTTAAATAATCAGGAAAATCATTGGGCGACACCACCGTTACATCTTGGTGCAATTGCTTTAAATACAAGTATAGTCCCAAGCAACTCCCTATGGCATCTCCATCAGGGCTTTTGTGAGGAATGATACTTATTTTCAGCTGTTTTTTAAGTAGTAGCTTAACGTTTTCTATATCATATATATTCATAGGGTGCGAAAGTACGACATTATTTTTAATTATCGCCAAAAAGAATAGAAAAGTTTTTCGTCGATTGTAGAAAGACTACTTTTTACAAATCAACTTTACTATTTTCACCAGAAGTTATCCTTAGGTTTATCGGTGGGGGAGGGGGTGTGAGGTGTTTTTTTGCTTCGCGCTGCAATGGCACTGTTGGTGCTTAAAATGATTTGGTGTACCCCTTCAATAAAATGCAAATAAGGCTCATTGTTAAGGCTTTTCAGTGTTTTGAGGTAAGGCAATAACGAGTGGTTAATGCGTTGCAAAAGGAGTTTTTTCAGTTCGTTGGGTTTCAGCTGAGAACTTTTCTGAGCTACAGCCTGCTCATACGTTACACGGTGGTTGTTAAAATCTTTTTGAGCGTTAGTAAGCATTGAAATTATTTCGGTAACTCCCGTTAGAGCACTAATATCAGTAGAGAGGGAAGCTTCTGAAAAATCTTTTAAAAGTGATTCGATATGAGCGGACTCTACTGCATAATTTTCGCGCGCAATGCCCACGCCATATTTTTCAAAAACAGCGTTGAGCTTACTTCCTGAGCGTTGTAGAGCTTCGATAGGCGAAGCGGCATAGCCTTGTAGTATTTTGCTCATTCGGCGGATAAGCTCATCGCGTGTGGTATCAATAGCATCGAGTTCGGAGAGAGTGCGGTCGCTTTTAATAGCTTCCGAAAGTTGCTGAGTAAGCGTTTCTATTTCAGCAAAAAGTGGTTTGAGGATAACATCTTTGGCGAGGGCGGTTTCTCTGCTAAAAAGAATTGAAAGTCTTGAGCTAGTATCGGCAACTTCAGTAATTCGGGCGCTTGTTCTAAGTGGTTTCATACGTATAAAAATTTTTAGAAAATGATTAATAATTATGCGCAAAGATAAGAAGTTTTTTTGAAAAATGAAGAAAAAATGTTTTTTCTATTTTTTTGTAGAACACGCTCTTCCCCGAGCTGCGGGAGATAAAATTTTACAGAACACGACCTCCCTCAAGCTGCGGGAGACAAAATTCTACAGAACACGACCTTCCCCAAACTGCGGGAGACAAAATTCTACAGAACACGCTCTTCCCCAAGTTGCAGGAGATAAAATTCTACAGAACACGACCTTCCCCAAGCTGCGGGAGGCAAAATTCTATAGAACACGACCTCCCTCAAGCTGCGGGAGAAAATTTTCTGCGAATGAAAATGTGAAGCAAGGAGGAAGAGATTACCGGCGAAAATAATTAATTACCATAATTAACAAAAGAATGTTATTTTTCTTTATTACTTCTTTTACCTAATTTAGGTGTCTTAGAATTAGGTTTAACAGTAGGTTCATCAATTTTTAACAATAGAGGCATAGGAAAATCGACCCCTACAAGCAATGCTTCCCCCTCACCAAGTATTGGTAAAAAAGATAAACTATTTCTGCTTGCTGATGAAACAGCATTTTCAATAGCCTTTTTATCTTGTTCATTAATCAAACGATGAACAATAAATGTCCCCATTTGGCTTAATGTGCCAATAGGTATATCACGTGGCATTTGTGTAGCTAAGCATAGAAAAAGACCATTTTTTCTAGCTTCTTTTGCTATAAACTCTATATTTTGTAAATAAAAAGAAGAATCATCATCTGCACTAATACGTTTATTCAAAAACTGATGTGCTTCATCTATAAATAGAACTAAAGGAGATTCTTGAAATTTCTCTTTTCTTGATTTTTCTAATAGTTTTAATGAAATAAAATCTACAATAATTTCACGTATTCCAAAATCATATGACAATTTCTCAAAGCCTATTCTAAGTACCTTACTTTCTGGTGTGTCAATAAATTCATTGATTATATCATTAATATCTTTAGAACCTTCTTTATTAATATTTATACCAAAAGCCTTTTGTATTACTGAGTTTTGTAAGAAAGCATCAACTCTAGATATTAAATGAGAACAATATCCTAGTTTAAAAGTATCCTCTTCATAAATACCTTTCCATCCTTGTTTTACGCATTCATTTTTTATTTGGTTAGGAAGTTCTTGAATGTCAAAATCTGTTCCATACAAATTACTAGTATTTTCAGTAATAATTCTATTTACTTCAGTAACATTTTTTCCAATTTTAACCCCATCAAATTTATTCAAATAAATTAACTTTAAAGAATTAATGGCTTCACATAAAGCATTTGAAGTATTTGGAGAATGTTCTCTAAAAAGGAAACAAAAATCGCTATTTGTCATTTCTTTAAAAGAAAAATACACTTTTTCTCCTATAACACATTGATTTTTATATTTTACAAGTTCTTCATACTCTCCAGTAGCATCTATTAAAATGACTTTATTATCAGTTTCTTTTGTTATCTCTTCAATAAGTTTTGAGATTGTCCAACTTTTTTCTCCTCCTGTAGTTCCTACCACAGCACAATGTCTACCAAATAAAGAATTTAAAGCAACTTTACACTCTACATTATTAGAAGTTAATCTACCCAAAGAAGCATACATATTGTCATCATTACCTTTATAACCAAACTGTTTTACATATTTTGCAATTTGGTCATCAGAACAAGAATATACTTTAGCTCCAATAGAAGGATATTTTGAAACGGTTTTTTCTATTTTTTGAGGCTCATAAACACTAAAAGAAAGCAATAATTCTGCTTTGCCTATGGGGTGAAAATCAGAATCTTTGTGTTCAATAGCCTTTTCTGTAAGTTCTTTTTTCTCGCTATCAGATAATTTTACTTCTGTAAGCTGTGCCAAAAAACCATATTCATCACCCTCAATTACTACAAAATTACCAACGCCACCTCCAGTATAACTTATTCCTTCAAAATGAAACTTGTTAAGAAGTATTGATGATGGAAAATGTATCTTGATATATTGAGGGGTTACCTCATTTACATATCCTAAAAAATAATTATGACTAAATGGTTTCATTGCTATTATAATATGTTTTATTTTCGGGATATTTATCTGTAAAATTTTTGAAAGTATCAAAAACTATATTCACATTTCGTCTCACACTCAGTTCATCTTCCTTTTCAGTTATTTCAAAAAAATCTTTAAGAGAGTCTGTTTTATAAATTCTACCTTCCCTATTATAGTTAACAATTAATAACTGAAAACTTGGATTTTGATTTACAGCTTCCAACACAACATTTCTAATATGTTTGTCTCCAAAACCAAAACCAATTACGATTAAAAGCGTTTCTTCTTTTCTTAAAGCTTGTTGAAATCTTGACATCATTTCAAAGTAAGGTTGTTCGTAAGAACTCTCATACTTTTCAGATGAAGGATAAATCATCAGATGATTATCAGGTTTATTTTTCTGAATAATTTTTCCATTATTTTTCCTCTCCCAAGTTAAGGAACCGTGCAATTTATAGAAGTGAAATACTTTTGAAATAAAACTCTCCTCTTGTTTCAATCGTGTTTTTTTCTCGATTTACAATATCTAAATCAAACCATCTTCCTGAAAACTCTCGTGGTTGGGTAAATGAAAAACCATCTATAATTACAAACCCCGCTTCATTGGCTGCTTGTTCAAAAAGTGTATCATAATTTGTTGTAAATATTTGAACCCTTGAATCATTATTTTTACGAGCAGTTATTTTATTAAGAAAATCAATATGAGGGGCTTTATCTTTTTGAAGAGTGAGAGTACATAATTCTCTTATTTTTTTCTCTAATTCTTCTCGCCCTTTCTTTAATTCACTTGCTTTATTCTCATCAGCTGTTTTTTCTATCAAAGTTATATATGAGATAAATGCTTCAATATCTGGTTTTGTGTCATAAAAAGATTTATTTTTTATATCAGGAAGTGTTTCTACTAAACTTTCTATCTCTGTATTGCATTCCTCCCACAATTCTCCCATTAATTTTCCTCCACTATCCTTAGAAGAGCCAGCTCCTGTTAAAACAACTATATTTTTAAAATGTTTTCTTAGGAAAGAGTTGTATAATTGTTGTATTTTTAAGTCATTTGCTTGTTTTTCAATATCTTCTTTAGTTGGAGTTTTATCTCCATCTTTTTTTGAATCCTGAGCCTTATTATTTACATAATAATTCTCATCATCATACGCTACAGTATAATTATTTTGTAAAAGAATATACTTCTTGGTATCATTTTTTTTGTATTTTCTTCCATATTTGTAGTTTTATAGTATTAAGTCATTAAAAACCCCACCTAATTATTTATTAGATGAGGCTGTTATTATTTGCCTGCGGAGGCTCTCCGCTATTTTACTTCTTCAAAAATAACTGGTTCTGAAAATCAATAATTTATAATTTTATGGTACAAATTTGATTGTAATTCACTCACCTAACTTGGTAGCACATTCTTGAGTAGTTTCTACTTCTCTCTAAGTTTATAGTTTGTCTTTTAATTGTTTGCCCAAGATGGTTAGTCGATATTTTTGTAACCTACTATTAGGTTTGTCAGGAATAGTCATTTCTATAAATCCTTGTTCCAATGCAGGTTTTAAATATTTTAATCGAAAGTTTTCCCTATGAGAAAGTCCTAACATATCTTGTATTTCTTGTCTATCCATCTCTTTGGATAGTATTTCAATCAATTCTTTGACTTGCGCGGTAACTTGCGCGGTAACGGGAAATATCATTCGTAAAAAAATCTCTGTAAACTTGAAACATTCTTTTCCATAACTTCTTAGAATACGAGGGACGCCAGAGCCCAAATGTTCTACTAAATCCAAATCTCTAAATACACGCATCAACTCTTTATTGCGTGGTACCGAATAGCCTTCAAAAAACTCTTTCTCTGTCATACCTTGTGGCAAACTACCAAATGAGGTAATCTCAATTCTATCATCAAAAAACTCAAATTTGGTAGGTACTTCCAAGGTATAATCATTATGAACAATAGCATTAATTACAGCTTCACGCAAAGCAACAGGGTTCCATAATTTTGTTTCTTTTCGTTCTTTGGGTGTGATTTTTGCCAATGTCTTTTCGACTCCTATCTTATCCAATACCTGCTTGGTTGCTTTTATCAATGAACAATACCCATACTCGTTGTTTTCGATCAATTCAACACGATCTAAACCATCGTATTTTGCAACTTTTACAGATATTCCATTAGTATCAGCTAATAAATATGCTACATAATTGTATTGTCCTTCTTCAGTAAGAAGTTCCAAATTGGATGTGAACTGCTGATTTAACATCTTTTCTGAGCTTTCATAATATATTTTGAGTTGCTCAAAAGTAAGATTCTGATTTGGAGACTTGATTTTTCCAATTGAGCTACGAGTACGTTTGGCAAACAGAGATTCTATCATTTTTATAGGCATTGGCTCAGCAGCCGTTCCGATACGAATAAATGTACCTTTTTCCGACATCCCAAGTTTCTTGATGTAGTAAGGTTTTTCAGTACCACTTGCCAATGTGATTTTAATCACGTTTTTTGAATCTATAGTTTCTGCTGATACATCAAATAACCCCATACAAGAAGGCATAATATTATTTTTTAATTGGTCTTTGATTTTAAGCATATCTCCATCAATGTCTGAAACACCCACAGCCTTTCCTTTCTTGTCTATTCCAATATAGATTATCCCTCCCTCTTGATAATTCAGAAAAGCGATTACCTCTTTCTCTAAATCATCTATAAGTTCTTGTTTGTATTCTATACGATTCGTTTCTGGATTCATATATGAAGTTATTTAAGTTTTTTCAATAAAGTAAAGGTTTCCAAAATTTAGTATTCTGTGTTTAGAAAAAACATCAAAATTCAGGAACTTTGGGCAAAGATACAATAAATAATTGAACTTGTTGGTTGAATTATATAAATTGGTTAAAAAATAATATAGTGCCTCATCTAGTAATAAATGATAATTTAGCGGAATTGAATCCAAACAAAAAGACCCTTTTTAGGGTCTTTTTGTTTATTCTACCGATATCTGTCCATTCATTAACATAGGCAAGAGCCAATCTCTGAGGGATTGAAGATGATGGATTTGTTGGAGATTTTTTTGTTTATTTTCATCTACTTTAATATTATAAAAATTATATTTTTCTATTATGTTTTTTTGAGGAGAAATTATAGGATAAGTATGAATAAATACCTCAAATAAAAAGTTCTTAATTCCACTAGTTTTTCCTTCAAAAGAAAATAATATATTATTATGGTAAAGCCTTTCCCATTCTTTTAAAAAGAAAAAAGTATATTTTTCATCTTTCAAAGAAATTGCTTTACAAAAATTAGAACAAATGATATTGTTTTCAAATCTGGCAAAAGTATTATTTGTTAATAAAGCTATTCTTCCTGTGGATTGAGTAGGACTTCCTCCAGAAATTTCAATTATAAAATCATTTTCTACTAAAATTTTGCATTTGTTTTTTTTATTTATATACCTAATAGGACTTTTAAGCTCTCTATTTCCATTAAGTCCATTTATATCAGCTCCACGAATACAACTTACTTTTTCTGTGTAATTTCCTTCTTCTTGTTCCTTTCCCCAATCTCCATTTTTTATATTTTTTATAAAATTAGAAAAAGTACAAACTTCCCACCCCTCTGGAATTTCTCTCTTCAAAATATCATTATAAACCATTTTCCCACCACTGGATTTGTAAGGTTTTCCATTTTCATCTGGAAAATCAAACTGCACAAACCAATAATCATAAATAGTTTTAGCTAATTCCGCTAAATTATCATTTAGCAAAAAGTTGTTTATTTGCAAATTAAATTTTATCAAAGAATGAAAAAACTTTTTAAACAAAAAATCCTTAATCAGATGAGTAATAGTCTAAACTTTCAGCAGATGGAATTGTTAGAAACTGTTTTAGAACAAAATATTAAAAATTTTACTATAGACCTCTTAACAGAAAAAATGCCGAACGAAAGTCCTATAAATTTGCTTCATTCTTTTCTTTCTGCAAAGAAAATAGAAGGCTGCTCAGAAAAATCATTAAAATACTATTTTTCAACTATTGAAGCACTTCTCAATAAACTGAATAAAAATATTAGTGACATTTCTACAAATGATTTGAGACTTTACCTTTCTGATTATCAAGAAAAAAATGGTTCAAGCAAAGTAACTATTGATAATATTAGAAGAATCTTTTCCAGTTTTTTCTCGTGGCTAGAAGATGAAGATTATATATTAAAATCCCCTGTACGAAGAATTCATAAAGTAAAAACAGCCAAAACCATAAAAGAAATTCTAACCGATGAAGAAATTGAAAAACTAAGAGATAACACTAATAATATCAGAGATTTAGCCATTGTAGAAATTCTCTCTTCCACAGGAATGCGAGTAGGTGAATTAGTAAAAATAAACACAAAAGATATTGATTTCCAAGAGCGTTCATGTATTGTTACAGGGAAGGGAAATAAACAACGAGAAGTTTATTTTGATGCTCGAACAAAAATTCATCTCTTAGAATATATTA
This sequence comes from Capnocytophaga sp. oral taxon 324 str. F0483, assembly GCF_000318315.2. NCBI lineage: Bacteria > Pseudomonadati > Bacteroidota > Flavobacteriia > Flavobacteriales > Flavobacteriaceae > Capnocytophaga > Capnocytophaga sp. oral taxon 324. The sequence goes on from NZ_KB291536.1 coordinate 74,144, forward strand.
ATAGTAGAAAAGACACTGAAGAAGCTTTATTTGTTTCTTTTTCTAAACCTAATAAACGACTAACTATCAATAGCATAGAGAGCATATTACGAAGTTTAGGCAAGAAATGTAATATCAATAAAGTTCACCCGCATAAATTTAGGCGGACTCTTGCTACAATGGCTATTGATAAAGGGATGCCTATAGAACAAGTACAAAAACTACTAGGACACACCAAAATAGATACTACAATGCATTATGCAATGGTCAATCAAATCAATGTAAAAATGGCTCATCGAAAGTATATAAGTTAATTAGTAGTCTTTTTATCTTTGATTTCTTTGTGTTTTTGCTTTTAGAGCTGTATCTTTGCCTCAAAAAAGAAAAGATGAAGTTATCTGAGATTACCGTATATGTAGAAGACAAAATTAGTAGTAGCAGTATTTCTTTGATAGATTATGTTACTACAGACTCTCTTTTGCCTAACAAGGAGGGAAAAACTATCGCTAAAAACCTTCCTCCTGTAGTATGTTCACTAACACATTATCGAGAAGGTGATGTGTTAGTAGCAAATATACGCCCCTATCTGAAGAAAATCTGGCTTGCCAATAAAGAAGGAGGGTGTTCTTCTGATGTTCTTGTTTTTAGAGCAAAAGAAGGCTATAAAAGTTCTTTCCTCTATGCTATATTGTTGCAAGATAGATTTTTTGACTATGCAATGAAAGGTGCAAAAGGGAGTAAAATGCCACGAGGTGATAAAGAACAGATAATGAGATATGAATTACAGACATTCTCTCCACAAGAGCAAGATAATATCGGAAACTTTGTTATTAATATCACAAATAAGTTATGGCTCAATCGTTCGATAAATGATAATTTAGCGGAATTGAATCCAAACA
>NZ_KB291536.1:75041-99223 GCF_000318315.2 Capnocytophaga sp. oral taxon 324 str. F0483
TCTGTCCATTCATTAACATAGGCAAGAGCCAATCGCGAAAGGATTGGAGGTACTGGATTTGTTTCTTAGATGAAACTATATTTTCAATTATACCTCTTAATTGTATGTCTAGTTTCTCTATAATTACTATAGTCGGGATAGGAATGTAACTATCTTTCAAATGATTAATTGTAATATGCCCCATAGTTGTTTTTCTCAATTCAGCCATCATCTTAAAATGTTGCAAATAATTTTTAAGTTCAAAAAAATAAAAACTCATAGGGAATTTATCAGATTTAACTTTAAAAATATGCTGATTTAACCCTCCTTTTCCTCCTACCCAAATTTTAACATCTAATGAAGCAGACCAAGAAAACAAAACATCACCATCATATATTATGTATTTTTTAGGAATGTCTGTTCTTACTTTTTCTGTATTTGAAGATATTCCTTCATTCATTTCCTTAATTTTAATTACAGGTAAAAATTCATTTTCGTTTGTAGGTCTGTATTTTTGGCAAGCAAGACCATTTATATAATGTGCTATTTCATATAAACTCTTCACGTGCCACCCCTCTGGAATTTCTCTCTTCAAAACCTCATTATACACCATTTTTCCACCACTAGATTTGTAAGGTTTTCCGTTTTCATCTGGAAAATCAAACTGCACAAACCAATAATCATAAATAGTTTTAGCTAATTCCGCTAAATTATCATTTATTTGATGCAGAAGCTGGATTTTTTTATCTATTACTGTAATTATATTTTCAATTTTCTGCTGGCTACTATAATCTCGGCTAGGAACTTTTATATTTTCAAAAGCAGAATTATAAAGTAAATTTTTAATTCCGCTTGTTTTACTCTCAAAATTAAAAAAAACGCCTGAATTATAGATGTTTTGAAGCAAATAGAAAACATATTTAGAAGAATATTCTTTTTTGATTTTCAATGCTCTACAAAAATTAGAACAGACTATATCTCTATCTATATTTTCTAAAAAAGCCACTCTCCCTGTGGATTGAGTAGGACTTCCTCCTGAAATTTCAATAATGATATTTCCTTTTTCTAAAAATTTATCTTTACTTGTTTCTTTCACATATCTAATAGGCAAATTTTCTGTTTTTCCTATATTCAAATCATTTATATCAGCACCTCTTACACAAAAAGCCTTGATTTTATGTTTTTCATCAGGAACTTCTTTTCCCCAATCACCAGAAATATCATTTTGTATAAAAACTTCTACACTTATATAGTTATCCATTTTTCAATCAATTATTAAACTTCAACTTTTTAAAATTCTCTAAAATTTCTTTGTCTAACTGATTACTTTGCTCAAAAAGTTTTGTCAGAGTAGTTTCAAAATTATTCATTTTTTTAGTAAATTCTTCAGCAGAAATTTCCACATACTCTATCTTGATTTCAAAATACTGTCCTGCCGAAAAACTATAGTTTTTAGCTTTAATTTCTTCTGCCGAAACCACTACCGAAAAATCTTCTATTGCTTGTTTTTGATTAAAAGTATCTATGATTTTTTGTTCTTCTTCGGCTGAAAGTACAGTCCGTTGGTTTTTGCCTTCTTTCACTGTTTCACCTAATTTAGAGGCGTCCATCAGAACTATTTTTTCGCTTCCGACGTTTTTATCTAAAACCAAAACAGAAACATTGGTACCTGTAGTGGCAAAAATATTACTCGGCATACTTATAACACCTCTAAGCCAACCTCTATCAATAAGCGCTTCACGGATTTTTTTCTCTATACCGCTTTGCGCTGTGATAAAGCCTGTAGGCACCACAATTGCCGCCTTACCTTTTTCGTTCAACGAATACATAATATGCTGAATAAAAAGCAAGTAAATAGCCATTTTTTCTTTCTTTTCCTTTGGAATATTAGGAATTCCTGCAAAAAAACGCTCTTGATTACTGTCTTTATCCAAATTATCTCTATAATCTGAAAAATCTAGTTTAAATGGTGGATTGGATACAATATAATCGAACTTCTGATTGAGATAGGAAGGTTCTAAAATAGTATTCCCTTTTACAATATTCGGAATAGAATAGGATAAATTATTGAGAATCAGATTAAGCCTAAGCATATTACTAGACTTTTGCGAAATATCTTCAGAATAAATTGTACAATTTTGTTCGCCAATAGCATGAGCTATATTCATCAATAAAGTACCTGAACCTGCCGATGGGTCATATACTTTTACATCTTTCACATCTTGTGCTTCTCCCATTAAAATAGATGCCATAATACGAGCCACTGCGTGGGGTGTATAATATTCTGCATATTTTCCACCACTATCAGAGTTATAATCCTTGATAAGATACTCAAAAATGGTAGCAAAAAAGTCGTATTTCTCTGAAAACATTTTTTCAAAACTGAAATTCACCAATTTATTAACCAATGCTTTACAGAAATTATCCCTTTGGGAAGCATCGGTAATGAATTGACTTAAATCATCAAACATTTTATCCTTTGCCCCAGAAGCCGATGTGATAGAATACAAACTAATATTCTCTTGACTGATATTACGAAGCGTTCCATCAAAATAAATTTCAGCAAAATTATTCTGATTCTGATTGTTATAGAGATGAGAAAGAAGCTGATTTGGTTTCAGATGTGGTGCTTTATTGCCGACACGAGCCAACAAAAACTGTCTTTTTGAATCTGGCATTTGCTCATATGCTGTCTGAAAATTTTCTGCAGAAGCAAGTTCTGGATTTACTTTTTTTACCTCATACGAAAATTTATCATTCAAATATTTATACAAAAATACTTGTGAAATGATTTTAAACTCATTCCCATCATTCCCTAAGCCATAATTAGCACAAACGCTCTTTAAGTCGTCTATTAGTTTTTTAGTTTCGGTAATATATTTTATATCTGTCATCTTTTATTTAAATTTATCTCCATGATTGCCACCCTTGTTGATATTCTGATATGATAAGATTGCTAATGTTCTGCACTCCCTCATAAGCTTTTTCATCTTCTTCTTTTATTAATTTATAAGAGTCCATAAAATGGATAATGATTTTTTGCATAATATCATTGGCAAAGAATTCTCTATTATTAATAATTTGACTGTTTCTAAGAACAATATCATCTACATTTTCTTTTGTTGCTAAAAGGGCTTCGTAGATTTGACTTTCTTTTTTATCTTTAAATTGATTGTTTTTCAAATCTTTATGCACACGAACATAGCGTTCATCGTTTTTATATTTTTCTTTTAGCAGAGTGTTTTTCCGGTTTATTTCTTTTACTTCATCATAGATTTTATCTAAAATTCTGATATGTTCCTGCATTCCTTCTTGTGTAGTTTCGTTTAGGTTTCTACTTCTAAAAATGCGTTCTAATTCCTCCTTAAGCGACACAAATTGTGGGTCTTTTGGGTCAAAATTCAATTGCATTTCCTCTCGTGTTCTGCGGAGTTTTTGTTGCAATTCATCAGCTATTTTTAGTTCGCTTTCGGATATTTTTACAAACTGAAAATAAATATCTTCAAGCGCTACATTTAGCAAATTAGAAATGGTTTCACCTTCGTTGATACTTTCGGTATATTTCAACATCTCCATTCGAGCTGAAACTATTTTTAGAAAATCATGCCAGAGAGAAAAATCTGCATTTTTCAGCAAATCTTCTTCGCCTTGCAAACGAATAATATTTCGGAGCTCCTTGGCATTGATGAGTTGCTTTAAAAGTTCTGAAAGACGCTTTTTATCATTGATTTCAGTAATTTGATTACTGAAATTTTCTCTATTTGTTGTATCGTAATGGAAGAGGGTTTCTTTGATTTCGGCTATTTCATTTTCTATTTCCGCTCTAGTTTTGAAAAGATTAGAATAATGTTCCATTTCATCACCCAACTCAGCCTTTAACTCCTCTAAATAATTATAATTTGCTTTTTCAAATTGAGCTGAGATATCCGCAAAATCTACTACAAATCCATATTTATAATTTTTATATGGACGATTTACCCTTGTGAGAGTTTGTAACAGATTGTGGTCTTTTACCACACGAGCCAAATACAATTTTTTCAACCTTTTAGCATCAAAGCCCGTGAGCAACATATTATAAACAAATAAAATGTCGATTTTCCCAATTTTAAAATCTTTGATTTCGCTTTCCCGCGTAACTTTATCATTTACATCATGCAGGATTAGTGATGCTTTTGTAGGGATAAATCTCGCTTTTCCACATAGCTCACTATCGTCTTGCTCAGAATTTTCTTTGGCATATTTTTCTTTAAACTGTTTATATAATTCTTTGGCTTGTTCTGAAGTGTCACACACTACCATTGCTCCGAGAGATTCATCTGCGTTTCTTTGTCGGAATTCTGTCAAATCATTTACAATATAATCTAACATTGGAGCTGTAAATTTTTCATGAGCGAAAATTTTACTTTTAGAAATCTCACCTGCTTTTACCGAAATTTGCTCCATTACTTCCTGCATCTTCATCTTGTACTCAGTATTTATTTCTTCGCGAATAAGACGAAGTGTATAACCATCAGCAATGGATTTATTATAGTAATATTTATGTATATAATCTCCAAAAAGTGTCTTGGAATCATAGTTTTTAGCTACCTCTTTCAGCAAAGGCGTTCCTGTAAGGGCTATTTTTATAGCGTTTTCATCTGATTTTAAAAGATTTAGAAAATAATCTCCTTTAGGATTAAAACTCCTATGTGCTTCATCTACAAAATAAATGCGCTGGATATTTACATCATAATCCGCTTTCTCTTCTGCGACACTATCTTCACTAAATTTTTGAATATTAACTACCGAAATTTCAGCTCCTCCAGAACTACCCATTACCACACTTGTAGATTTCATATTTTCCACAAAATCTTGTCGAGAATTTACTCGTTTCACTTCTAATCCTCGTTTAGCAAATTCCGACTGCGCTTGATCAGCTAAATCTAATCTATCCACCACGAAATAAAATTTAGGAATAACACCCTTTTTCTGAAAATAATCTGTCAGAAACTGCACATTATAATATGCCAAGGCTGTTTTTCCAGAGCCTTGTGTATGCCAAATTATTCCCTTTTTAATGCCTTCATTAAGTTTTTTTTCAATAGCGAATGTTGCAAAAATCTGTGGGTAACGCATTATGTGCTTTTGCCATTCTTGCTGTGCTGTGTCTTTGTTTTCCTCACGCACATAAGCTATTCCATATTTGAGCAAAAAAGCCAATCTTTTCTTATGAAATAACGAAGTAAGAACCCGATGTGTAGGTGAATTATAGTCTTTATTCTTGATAAATTCCGGTGAATATTTGATTTCAGCAATATTATTATCCTTTAATAGAAAATTCTCAACCTCTTCATTTTCAAGTTTTAAAATATGCGTCAAGTCTAATCTTTCTTCTTCACGAAAATAATTGAAATGAAGATTTCCATATGCCGAAGTACTGTAAAACACCCCCATAATAGGCTCTATTACACCATCTTCATATTCCATATTATTAGAAAAAATCATCAATTGTGTAATGTTGGCAAAAGTTTTAAAATGTTTTGCCCCAAAACGACGATTCATTCGATTGCGTTCAGCTATAATTCCTTCTCGGTTATTGGGTTTCTTAACCTCCACAAAAGCCAAAGGCATTCCATTAATTAAGATTGTAATATCTGGACGAAATTCCTCTTCTCCACTCTTATAAACTAATTCAGTAGTAAAATGGAATAAGTTTCTTTCAAAATTTTCAAAATCAATTAGTTTAATTCCACTTGAAGAAGTCAAACGCTGATAAAAATCTCTTCCTAAATCATCAAATTCTAAGGAAACACTAATCTCTTCCAAAAGTTTATTTACCTCATCATCAGATATATTAGGATTAATATTTTTAATCCCATCTCTGAATATTATTGGGAAAATATTATTTTTCTCAATACGATTAGAATGTTGATTTCGTGGGATATATTCATAATCAAGCCTTGCTAAATGCAAAAGGGCTGGGATTTTTACGCGTGAATCTTCATTGAAATACATAATAATTCTCTGTTGTTAGATGGCGCAAATATACGATTTTTTTACTTCGCTTCATACCCTTCCTTAAATTTTAAAAAATTGTTTCCTTGTTTTGGATTTCTCTCAATCCATTTATTGATAATTTCTGTATTCATTTTCAATCGATTAAATACTTCTATATCATAAAACTCTTTGCCTTCTGCTCTCATTTCTTTAAAAATTTGGCTTCTAATTTCTTCTTTGGTCTTTATACTTGTATCATACCATTGCTTAGAAAAATAAAATGATAAAAACATTACAATAATTGCTATTCCAAAACAACTAAAACTACCTATCAATAAATATTTTAATGACTTAGATTTCTTCTTAAAATGTTCTAATCTTGAAAGTGTATTTTCAGATAAATTTGTTTTAATACTCTTAGGAATAAACTTTACATTATTTTCAATCTGTTCGGAAACGGCTTTAAATGGAGTTTTAAAATCATTCATTTCATGATTTATTGAATTAGCTGAGCTTTCAAACTCCCAAACCAAATTTAAAATATCTTGATAAACAAAAACTACATCTGTTAGTTTTTCTATGTTATCCTCATTGCTCTTTATCACCTTGTTTAGTAATTCTAAACCATTATCCATTTCTTGTTTTTCTGTATTCATTTTTCTTAATTTTACATTTAGTTTAAGACCTTCTTCCTAGTCTATTTATTTCTTCTTTTTCTCTTTTTAGAATTGAACTATTTCGCTCCAGAATCTCTTTAATTTCTTTCATTTTGAGTTTATTAGTAATTTCAGAGAGTTTATACCCTGCTAAATATTCCCTTTTTGTTTCTGTATTAATATCTGAAAGTTTTACAATTCTCATTCCCGAAACGCCTACTTTTACATTTTCTGACAGTATTACTTTGTAACCCAATTTATCCATTTCACTAATCAATTCATCAAAATTAGAGGATTTTTTCAGAGATTTTTGTAGATTTTCAAGCATTTTCTCTTTCTTTTCTTTGCTGATTTCTACATCAGTTTTAAGATTCATATTTTTACAAATCTCCCTTACAGCTTGCCCGAATAATTCTCCTATTTTATGAGCTTTTATTGTGTTTTCTCCATGTGTATTTACTCTATTGACTATAAAATGAATATGTTTGTGTTTTGTAGAATTATGAATATCTAGTCGAATTTGATTGTCTTTTGTAACACCAACTTTTTGTAGAGCTTTCAGGGTAATATCTACCAAAACTTCATTAGAGATTTCATTTTCTTCACTTCTCTCAGGAGAAATATACCCCGTTAAAGCCCAATTCTTTACATTCTTATTTCGGTCTGCTACCACTTTCATCTCTTGAAATTGATTTTCAGCAGTATCGGATAACAAATTGCTGGAATATACCATTTCAGCTGTGCCTTTATCATTTCCATTGTATTGTAAAGCGATTTTGGAAATTCGTCTTGTTGTTGCAGAATTATTCATCTCGTACTCTATTTTGGTATAAATAATTGTAAATTAATTTAGTAACTCCTTCTATCTCTCTCATAATCTCAGCCTTATTCTCTAAACTTGAAAACTCACGATTTCGCAATAGATTCTTAATTCTATTAAAGTTATTCCCATAAGATAAAAGCACTTCATCAGTTTTAAATTCATTGACTTTCAATTCTTTTTCCGTTAAAACTAATCGAACATATTTAGAGATTTTGAGGTTTAGTTTTTCTGCTTTTGTTCTGAGAATTTCAAATTCTTTTTCAGTGAGTTTTGCAGAAATTGTTTTAAAAAAAAGAGCTGATTTTTTCTTAACTAATCCGCCTTTTTTACCAATAGTTTTGAAATGATTTTTCCTTTTTTCTTCTGCATCTTTTTGTTCTTGCTCTTGTTGAATCTTTGTTATGAAATTCGTTAGAAAATCTTGTTCCATTCTTTTATTTATTAATGTTTTTGACGATAGGAAAAAACCAAAAAGTCCCATTTTACATTAAGCCTCCCACGCTTTTTGTAAACAATGGGTACTTTTTGCACTAATATTGTAGCAAAGAGAATTTGCCCATTATAAAATCATTTAAATCTTTGTAGTTTTGATATAAAATTCTATTATCTTCAACATAAGGATTTAATCGTTTAACTTCATTTGTTGCTCTATTTCCTGCCTCATCATTATCAAAATATAATTCTATTTTCTCATAACTTTTAATGATTTTTTCAAGTTTAAAAATCATTGTAACAGAATTCAAAATCACATAATCTGATAGTGCTTTTTTGAGAGCTTTTTCCATTTGTTTAAAAGAAAGATAATCCATAAATCCTTCAAAAATCCGAAGGCAGCTTGAATTATTTTTCATTGTAGTAATGTCTTTTCTCCCAATACAAATTTTTGAATATTTATTCCTTACTTCATAACCATTAGCATCATTTTTGAAACCAATTCCAAAATATTTTTTATTAGATATTTTATAATAGATTTCTTTAAGCAAGTGAATGTTATTTTCAATTCTTCTTTCTTTTAAATATTGAATTAAGGCGTTGTGTTTAACCTCTGAAATAGATAATATTTCATATTTACTTTCATCCTTAGTTATATTGTACATTTGCTCCTTAAAAGAAAAATCAAATTGAGACAAATATTCTAAGGCTTGAGATACAGAACATAGTTTGATGCCCTGAACCAATGAGACTATATCGTATTTCTTTCCCGTTCCGAAGTCAAAAGCAATATTTTTTACAAAATTGACAAACAGACTGGGTGTTTTTTCTTCTCTATCGAAAGCAAAATAAAATGCTGCCTTAGAATTATCTTTGCTTGGGAAAAGAGAAAAACTTTCTAAAACATTTCTAATAGATATCTGAGTATTTGCTTGCTTACAATTCATATGTTATTATCTGGGTTTAATATATTTGTTTTTTCGTTGAATTGTTGAAAAAAGAATATAACCATCTTATCAAGTGTTCTTTATACACTCAACAAAAACTCAACAATTCAACAAAATAGGTTTATGATTATTCAACAATAGTTCAACAAAATTCAAGGATTTAAAATTTGTTGAATATTTTGTTGAATGAAATTTTAATTGTTTTTCAATGACTTGAGATTTAATTCAACAAATCAACGTATTTTTCAAGAATAAAATTTTTGGAAATTTTGAAGTACCTTCCCACAGAATTGTTCTGATAGAAATTTCCTGAATAGTCAATATCATAACGGGTGTAGGTTAATCCATTTTTTTGGGGTTCCAAATTCCATTTTTCTTTCAGTATATTTCTCACATCATTTCGGGAATAATGCAGCTAGCGGAACATTCTATTGAGCATATTTAAAATATCCTGAGGGACAACTTCTATTTCTGTTTCCTCATTTGATTCAAAAAACTCATAAAGAAGCTCTATCATCTTACATTCCAACTTATTTGAATTTTTGAGAATAAGTTTCTGAAGTGCTTTAGTTTTTATTTCTTCGGGAGCAAACCACATTCTACTTTTCTTTTCTGAATGGAATTTCCGATGAATTAAAAAACTTAAAAACAAAGGAATTTCTGTAATTAAATTTTGAAGAAACTCAGTATTTTCAAGCCTTATAGGATTAATTTTTAAGACCCAAAAACGAATTTCATTCTCATCAATTTGTATGAAATTTTCTTCATTATTAGAACAAAGAATAAATTTTCCAAAAAAGTCAATTTCCTCTCTGTCTTTGCCTTTATTTTCCAACTTGTCTTTATTAGTAGTGGAGAGATATTTTAGCCGTTCGGTGATTTCTTTTCGGTCGAAAAACACTTCATCAATGGCTATAATCAGCATTGAAGCCCAATCAGAATTAAATTGACTATTAAAAGAATCTCCCTTGATGTAAGTCATATTTCTTCCAAAAATTTCTTTCATCCATTTTAGAAAAGTGGTTTTCCCTGTAGCTCTTTCCTTGCTTACCAAACATAAAACAGGAAGAATTTGAGTAGGATTTTCCAGTAAAATCTTCAGATAATCTAGACCTAAGTCTACTTGATTTCCAAAAATATGTTGAATAAAAGAAATGGAAAATGGAATATCATTTATCGAGACCTCTGAAACGCTTGGCTGATAAGGGATTTCATTATAAATATTGTAGAAGTTTCTAATTGTTTTTTGATATTTCAAATGATTGGGAATACAGCAAAACCCATCATATTTCGGTATGTCATAGACATATCTCTTGCTGTGATCTTGGATAATAGTTTCCCTTGACCACTTAACGAGTGAAGTGATTTTGTCGCCAGAGATTTGTGGACGTTCTATAATTTTGTAATAGGTAGTGCCCACACGAATGTAAGGTATAAGTAATTCTTCCATATTGATACATTTTTACGTTAAAATTACTTGAACCTTTTTTCAGTTTTATGGGCTATTTCATCTATTTCTTGAATTGTCTTTCTTTTTCCTTGAGCAATCCAATCCAAAAGTTCATCTTCATAGAAATAGAGCTTTTTTCCATTTTTGTAATGTGGAATTTGTCGCTTTCTCACTAAAGTATAGACTGTAGGTTTAGCCTTTTTTATGATTGTGCAGGCCTGATCTATACTTATAGGATTCTTCTTGTTATTGATTTCTATTGTATCTTTATTTTTTACAATAGTCTTTAATTCTTCTATCTGATGAGATAGAAAAGCAACTGCTTTAGGCAGATTTTCAAATGAAATTTCGTTTGCGTTCATAATTTTGATATTTTAAAATCACGGTGCAAACTTAATAAGTGTTTTCTTTGTGATAAGAAAAACACGCAAAAACACACAAAAACATAGAAATCACAAGAGAATCACAGAAAAATCACAATAAAAACACTCTTTTTTATTATTTTTTTTGCTCATCGGGATTAGATAAATCTTCTTTGATTTTAACTATTCCTTTGTTTTCATCGTCTTTCAAATGGCTTTTATTGTTTTCACATCAACATCTGATAATTTTGTCGCAAAAATTACTTTCAAGAGTTTGACAATCATATCTTGTTTCCCAACTCTAAAGTGATTCCAAATACTCCAAGCGAAGTGATATAAATCAAGATTATTTAGTACCTTAATTTCTACTGATGGATATTTTGAAAAATCAGTCTCCCCTTTAGAATAATCTATTATAGCAGCACAAATATTTTCAATTTCTTCATTTGAACAATATAAAGAAAAAGTTTCTGTTATATATTCTTTAGCAATATTAAATTTGTGTTTTTTGTTTTGTGCTTTTCTTATGCTAACATCATTTATATTATCATTAATTATATCTGAAGAAGCCCTATTTACAGGGATACTATCATGAAAAACTGTATTAGCAGGGATAATATTAGCTGGAATAGTATCTTTTGTTTTATGAAGTAATGTATTAATATTTATAACTTTTTTAGAGTTTATTTTATTTTTAATAAAGTATGAAATTTCCATCAGAAGTAACTGAAAATTACAATAAATAAAAACTACTAACAATATAATTGTAATCATAATCATTGTAACAATCGTTTTAGTTTCATAAACTTCAAATTTCATCATAAAAGGTATTATTATCTCTATTAACGTAACTATAATAATCGCTAATTCTCTTGATCCCCAAATTAAATATCTTTCTTGTATCATATTCATAGTTTTACAATTAAAAATTCAACTTAATAACTTCTGCTGCTTTTATTTTATTTTCATCAATTACTTTTGCATATACTTGAGTTGTTTTTACATTTGTATGCCCTAGCATTTTGCTTACAGTATAAATGTCTGTACCGTTAGCTAATTGCAAGGTTGCAAATGTGTGTCTAAAACAGTGAAAAGTAATATTCTTGTGAATACCTGCTCTTGCAATCCACTTTTTCAAAGGGCGAGAAATCCAAGCAGGATCAGGCAAATTCTCAAAAACCAAATCATCTAGGTCTCTTCTCTCTCCACATAATTTCAAGGCTTGTTTTGAAATGGGTTTATATTCTACTCCTTTGGTTTTCTTCTGAGTTCTATTTTGTCATTATCTTCTATGATTTCTTTCCATTTTAACCTTTGAATATCTGAGAGTCTTAATCCTGTGAGAGCAGAGAAAAGTGAAGCTCGTTTTAAAATATCATTATCACAAGGTGTCTTTGCTAAAATATTTAATTCTTCTTCTGAGAAATACTCTCTTCTTGACTCTCTATCGGCAATACCTTTTATTTTTCCTGATAAATCTGATAAAAAATATCCATCAATAAAAGCTTGTTTTAGAATAGCTTTGAAAATAGAAAAATATGTTGCCGATGTATTGACAGAGATAGTTCCCTTTTTATTTCCTCCACAAAGTACTGATAATAAGAAATTTCTAAAATCTTCTGAAAATTTCATATCAACTTGTGCGAATTTCACTCTTCCCCCTGAAAATAATTTTAAAAGTTCTATTACTCTTTTCCAATTTATGCGAATTGCATCTGAACTATTTTTATGTCGCTTCTTCAATAGCTTTTCACTATATGAGACAAAATCTTCATCTAATAATTCTTTTTGCTTTAATTGTTGATTATCTCCTAATAAAATTTGCTCATCATATTCTTTTTGTAATTTCCTACGAATTGCATCAGCAAATAACATTGTCTCTTTATTCAAATCACTTTTACAAATGATTACTCCATTTTCATCTCGCTTTGGTTTATAGGAGACATTTCCTTTATCATCAGTTTTTGCTGAGCGAGTTTTGTCAAAAACTACAGAACTAACACTTCTATTGAGATATTCTCTGACTCTTTTAGGTGTTTCTTCATTTGCTTCATAAACAGGATAAGACTCCACGTAAACATACCATTCTTTCTTAAACTCTGCCTTACGAAGTCTTACTGTACATTTTGTGGGTTTTACTTTCATTGTCTAATAAATATTTTATCAATTTCAACCTTTGGAACATATACAAATTTCCCTATTTTTTCCTTAGGAATATTAAATCTTTCTATGATGCTATTTACTGTCGAAGGATTTGCTGCAAACTTTTCACTCACTTGCGAAAGCGTATAGCAATCTTCTTTTTTATATTTTTTAGGAAGTTCTTTTTCTTGTTTATCATTTTCATTTATAATAATTGGAGATAAAAGTTTTTCTAATTCTGTTTTATTTATTCTCGTAAGTCGTTCTCCCAAATTCACACTACAAATGACATTTCGCTTAATCAATCTATGAATAGAACTTTTTGAAATTCCAAATAAAACAACTGCCTCACTTACAGAAATTAATTCTCTATGTTGCAGAATAGCAATCTTATCTGCATATTTTTCTAAAACTTTTTCTTTTTTCTGTAATTCCAGCTCTCGCTTTTTTTGTTCTTTCCTATTTTTATCAGCACATGAATGCGAGCAAAAACGAGTTGTTATTGTTTTTGCCTCAAATGGTTTCTGACATTGTTCACAAACCTTTGGTATTTTCAGTTTACTAAATCCCATTTTATACTATTAAGAATCATAAGCGTTTTAAGAACCACATTGTAGTAAATTAAGACCCGATACAAATATGGTACAAAATTATGATTAAAAAATGAGAAAAACAAATATTTTTGATTAATTAAAAAATAGAAAAACCACTATAAACTAAGTGTTTATAGTGGTTTTTAATATTTATTAGTTGTTAATAACTAATCTCTATTTTACTTCTTCGAAATCTACGTCTTGAACGTTGTCTGTATTGACGTCTTGTGCCCCACCAGTGTTAGGTTGCTCTTGTGCGGTAGAGCTACCACCTCCCTGTTGGGCTTTGTAGATGTCCTCAGAGGCTTGTTGCCAAGCAGTATTGATTTTGCCCAAAGCAGTTTCAATAGAGCTGAGGTCTTTGTTATCGTAAGCTGTTTTAAGTTCGCTAAGAGCAGTCTCAATAGCGCCTTTCTTGTCGGCTGGGATTTTATCGCCAAACTCTTTGAGTTGTTTTTCAGTTTGGAAAATCATCGCATCAGCTTCGTTGAGTTTATCTACTTTTTCTTTGGCTTTCTTATCAGCTTCGGCATTGGCTTCGGCTTCGCGTTTCATCTTCTCGATATCTTCTTTTGAGAGTCCAGAAGATGCTTCTATACGGATATTGTGAGACTTGCCTGTACCTTTATCAGTTGCCGATACGTTGATGATACCGTTAGCATCGATATCGAAGGTAACCTCAATTTGTGGTACGCCACGTGGGGCAGGTGGAATGTCATCTAAGTGGAAACGACCGATAGTCTTGTTGTCGTTTGCCATAGGTCTTTCACCTTGCAATACGTGAATTTCCACACTCGGCTGATTGTCGGCAGCAGTTGAGAACACTTGCGATTTCTTAGTAGGGATAGTGGTATTGGCTTCTATCAGTTTAGTCATCACACCCCCCATAGTTTCAATACCCAAAGAAAGAGGAGTAACGTCCAAAAGCAATACATCTTTCACATCACCAGTAAGTACGCCTCCTTGAATAGCGGCTCCAATGGCTACTACCTCATCAGGGTTTACGCTCTTATTAGGTTTTTTGCCAAAGAATTTTTCAACGGCTTCTTGTACGGCAGGAATACGAGTAGAACCACCTACTAAGATTACTTCGTTGATATCACTTACGCTGAGACCTGCATTTTCTAACGCTTTTTTGCAAGGTTCAATTGTGCGTTTTACTAGGTCGTCGATAAGTTGTTCAAATTTAGCACGGCTGAGCTTGCGTACTAAGTGTTTAGGACCTGAAGCTGTAGCAGTGATATAAGGCAAGTTGATTTCGGTTTCAGTAGTTGAAGAGAGTTCAATCTTAGCCTTTTCAGCAGCTTCTTTAAGACGTTGCAACGCCATAGGGTCTTTACGAAGGTCGATTTGTTCTTCTTTTTCAAACTCTTCAGCGAGCCAGTTGATGATTTTTTCATCTACATCATCACCTCCTAAGTGGGTATCACCATCAGTAGCGAGTACTTCAAACACGCCATCGCCAAGTTCCAAGATAGACACATCGTGAGTACCACCACCAAAGTCGAATACAACAATCTTATGGTCGCTATGGTCTTTATCCAAGCCATAAGCCAATGCAGCGGCAGTAGGTTCGTTGATAATACGTTCTACTTTTAAGCCTGCGATTTCACCTGCTTCTTTAGTAGCTTGACGTTGAGCGTCGTTAAAGTAAGCTGGTACAGTAATTACCGCGCTTGTTACGGGTTGTCCTAAGAAGTCTTCTGCAGTTTTCTTCATCTTTTGAAGAATCATAGCTGAGATTTCTTGTGGAGTATACAAACGTCCGTCTATGTCCACACGAGGAGTATCGTTGTCGCCACGCACTACTTTATAAGGTACACGAGCGATTTCTTTTTCCAATTCAGAAAACTTGTTCCCCATAAAACGCTTGATAGAATATACCGTGTTTTTAGGGTTGGTAACTGCCTGACGTTTGGCAGCGTCACCTACTTTTATTTCGCCACCTTCGGTAAAAGCTACCACTGAAGGGGTTGTGCGTTTACCTTCGGCATTGGTAATCACCACGGGGTCATTACCTTCCATTACAGAAACACAAGAGTTTGTGGTTCCTAAGTCAATACCTATAATCTTACTCATATTAATATTATCGTTTTTTAAGTTCAACATTATTTTTGTAAGCCTTACGCTTACGCAGTTAATTGCAGTCAATCACTGTGCCAAAAGATTAAAAACTGACAAATTGTCATTTTTGACTATTCCTAAATACCAATTGGTTATCAAAAGCATCTAATAAGATGACAGCATCGCGTTGTACTGTGCCACTCAAAATTTCTTTGGAAAGCTTGTTAAGCACTTCTTTCTGAATGATACGTTTCACTGGACGAGCACCAAACTGAGGGTCAAAACCTTTTTGTGCTAAGTAATCAATAGCCTCATCGGTAGCATCGAGCAAGATGCCTTCTTTGGCAACCATACGGAACACTGATTGCAATTGCAAACGCACAATACTACGAATATTGTTAGCGTTGAGCGGTGTGAACATTATAATGTCGTCTATACGGTTCAAAAACTCAGGACGTACAGTTTGTTTGAGGAGTTGTAACACCTCGTCACGTGACTCGTCGATAGCGCGCTCGGTATCCTTAGGATACTTTTCAAAAGTTTCCTGAATGATATGGCTACCCATATTGGAGGTCATAATGATAATCGTATTCTTAAAGTCGGCGGTACGACCTTTGTTGTCAGTAAGCCTACCTTCGTCGAGTACTTGCAACAAGATGTTGAATGTATCGGGGTGAGCTTTTTCGATTTCGTCTAAAAGGATTACGGAATATGGACGGCGACGCACAGCTTCAGTAAGCTGACCACCTTCGTCATAACCCACATATCCTGGAGGCGCACCTACTAATCGGCTAACAGCGTGTTTCTCTTGGTATTCGCTCATATCTATACGCGTCATTGCATTTTCATCGTCGAATAGATACTCGGCTAAGGCTTTGGCAAGTTCGGTTTTACCTACCCCCGTAGTTCCTAAGAAAAGGAATGAACCTATAGGACGACGTGGGTCTTGCAAACCAGCACGACTACGGCGTATGGCATCGGAAACTGCCTCGATGGCTTCTTCTTGACCTACTACACGACGATGCAATTCTTTTTCTAAGTTCAACAGCTTTTCGCGTTCGCCTTGTAACATTTTAGCTACAGGTATACCTGTCCATTTTGCTACTACTTCAGCGATGTCTTCGGCGGTTACTTCTTCTTTTACAAGAGCATTTTCGTGTGATTTGCTGTCTAAATTCTTTTGCAATTCTACTAACTTGTCTTCTGCTTCTTTGATTTTGCCATAACGCAATTCGGCTACTTTACCATAGTCGCCTTCACGTTCAGCTCTATCGGCTTCCAAACGGTATTTCTCAATAGCTTCCTTAGTGGTTTGCACTTCATCAATTACGCTTTTTTCACTCTGCCATTTAGCATTGATAGCGTTACGTTCTTCTTTAAGATTTGCCAAATCTACATATAGCATTTTGAGCTTATCTTCGTCTTTCTCACGTTTGATAGCCTCAATTTCTATTTCAAGTTGCATTATCTTGCGGTCGAGTACGTCTAACTCTTCGGGTTTAGAATTGATTTCCATACGGAGCTTGGCAGCTGCCTCGTCCATTAGGTCTATTGCCTTATCGGGTAAGAAACGATTAGTAATATAGCGTTCAGAAAGTTCTACTGCTGCGATAATCGCCTCGTCTTTGATACGTACTTTGTGGTGAGTTTCGTATTTTTCTTTGATACCACGCAATATTGAGATAGCACTTTCGGTATCAGGTTCGTCTACCATTACCTTTTGAAAACGACGTTCGAGAGCTTTGTCTTTCTCAAAGTACTTTTGGTACTCATCGAGAGTAGTGGCACCAATGGCACGGAGTTCACCACGTGCTAAGGCAGGTTTTAAGATATTAGCAGCGTCCATAGCACCTTCGCCTCCTCCTGCTCCCACAAGGGTATGAATTTCATCTATAAACAGAATGATATTGCCATCGGATGAGGTAACCTCTTTCACTACCGATTTGAGTCGTTCTTCAAACTCACCTTTGTACTTCGCACCTGCGATAAGGGCACCCATATCGAGGGAGTAAATTACCTTGTCTTTTAGGTTTTCAGGCACGTCACCCTTCACAATACGGTGCGCTAAGCCTTCGGCTATAGCCGTTTTACCTACCCCAGGTTCACCCACCAACATAGGGTTGTTCTTGGTACGACGTGAAAGAATTTGCAATACACGACGTATTTCCTCATCACGACCAATCACAGGGTCGAGTTTCCCGCTATCAGCTAACTGATTAAGATTTTTGGCGTATTTGTTGAGCGAATTGTAAGTATCTTCAGCTGAAGCCGAAGTTACGCGTTCGCCTTTGCGCAATTCTTGAATAGCTTTCTCCAACTCTTTTTCACTCACGCCTTGGTTTTTGAGGGCTTGGGCGATTTTACTGTTTGATTTGAAGATAGCCAATATAAGGTGTTCTAAGGATACATATTCGTCGTTCCATTTTTTAGCGATGTTAGTAGCTTCGTTGAGCATAGTGTTTGCTTCGCGTGAGAGCCCCATATCGCCACCGCTGACTTTGGCAAAGCCTTGCAAAGCAGTTTCTAACTGTTTATTTAATTGCTCGCGGTTGATATTCAATTTTTTAAATAGGAAAGGCAATACGTTCTCATCTACTTGCTCAATAGCTTTGAAGAAATGTTCGTTTTGCAATTCCTGGTGCCCATACTGTTGGGCTATTTGCTGAGCGGTTTGTACCGCTTCTTGCGCTTTGATAGTAAAGTTATTAAAATTCATATATTTTCAATTTAGTGTGTTCAACATTTTATGATTTGTTCACTCCCAATAGGGCAAGAGTTGTGCCAACAGCTTTTAACTGACAAAAAGATAGTTTTTTAAAAGGTTTTTTATACCAAATGTAATATTAAATAGGAATCTAAAAATAATTAACAATCTGATTATTATTTAATAATAACTACTTGATTAGAAATGTGTAACAAATGACAAAGTGTCAGTTAGTAATTAAATCTCTGTTCATTAACGAGTAGGTACTGATACCTATCTATTTTTGAAGCTAAAAAGTAATAGTGCCTCTACTTCAAAACACTTACCGAAAATATGAGGTGGAATGAAAAAAGTTACTTGGCAGGTTGGAGGTTTCGGAAGATAACGGAGGGATTCGGAAGAGGAAATTTAGGTGAAAGGTAAAAAACAAGAGGTAAAGTAGCTGTTGAGAGGGTGGTGATAGCTTATAGAGAGCTTATAGGAAGCTTATACGAATCTTGGAAGATAGATATAGAAAGGGTATATAAGTAGTTAATAATGAGGGGTTAAGAATGAGTAGAAAAAAGAGATTTAAGCAGATTTAAAGTAGAAGAAAAACGAAAATAAGGGAAAGAAGTAATCTTTTTAAAAGGGGAGTGTGGCGATACAAAAATGTGAGATGAGCAAAGGTAAATAGAAAAATAAGCATACTTCAAGAGGAAAAAATATAGATAGCTATTAGACTAAAAGACAAGGCGTATTTGCAGAAAGCGCAAAGACAAATTTAATATTACAATACCCCAAATACTAATAATACCAAATTAATGACGAGTTGCGAAAGGCGAATGACAAGGTTGCAGGGAAGTAGCACGGGGAAACAAAATATAAAGCCTTTATATTGTGAATTGATATTTTTTTGTACCTTTGCACCAAAATATAGACAAAATGAAAGTAGCTGTGGTAATGGGAAGCAAGAGTGATTTGCCTGTGATGCAGGACGCTATTGATATCCTCAAGTCCTTTGGTATCACAACTGTGGTAGACATCGTGTCGGCGCATCGCACGCCTGAAAAGCTGATGGAGTTCAGTAAGAACGCTCATAAAAAAGGCATTCAGGTAATTATTGCAGGAGCAGGAGGTGCAGCTCATTTACCTGGTATGGTCGCCTCGATGTCGCCTTTGCCTGTGATAGGTGTGCCGGTGAAAAGCAGTAACTCTATTGACGGTTGGGATTCTATCCTTTCTATCTTACAAATGCCTGGCGGAGTGCCTGTGGCTACCGTAGCTTTAAATGCTGCTAAGAACGCAGGTTTATTAGCCGTGCAAATATTAGCAAGTACCGACGCTATGCTCTTGCAAAAAATGATTGATTATAAAGAAAATTTGAAACAAGCGGTGCTTACTGCCGCAGCAACCCTCGACGATGAATAAAGATACTTTTCAGGGCTCACGTCTTTTATTATTAGACTTTGGCTCGCAATACACCCAACTTATTGCACGCCGTGTGCGCGAATTGAACGTGTATTGCGAAATGCACCCCTACAACCATTTGCCTGAGAACTTAGAAGACTTCTCGGCAGTGATACTCTCAGGTTCGCCTTATTCGGTGCGTAGTGCAGAAGCCTTGCACCCAAACCTATCAGCACTGAAAGGTAAAATGCCTCTTTTGGCAGTATGTTACGGAGCGCAGTATTTGGCACACTTTGGCGGTGGTGAAGTAGCCCCTTCGAACATACGAGAGTACGGGCGTGCTCACCTTACCTATATTAAGCCTAATGAACCTCTTTTTGAAGGGATTGCAGAAGGAAGTGTAGTGTGGATGAGCCATAGTGACACTATCAAACAATTGCCTACTGGGGCGGTTTGTTTGGCGAGTACTCCTGATGTAGTGAACGCGGCTTATCGCATAGAAGGAGAAGAAACCTACGCAATTCAGTTTCACCCCGAAGTGACCCACTCAGCCGATGGAATGAAGCTATTAGCTAACTTCCTTTTCAAAATAGCGAAACTTACCCCTAATTGGACGTCCGACAACTTTGTAGAGATGACGGTTGCCCAGCTAAAAGCACAAGTGGGTAATGAGAAAGTGATATTAGGCTTATCGGGAGGAGTAGACTCTACGGTAGCTGCTGTATTACTTAACAAAGCGATTGGCAAGCAATTACATTGTATTTTTGTAAATAATGGACTCTTGCGCAAAAACGAGTTCGAAAACGTACTGAAACAATATGAGGGTATGGGACTGAACGTGAAGGGTGTAGATGCCTCATCGCGTTTCCTTACTGCCTTAGCAGGCAAAACCGACCCCGAGGAAAAACGCAAAACCATAGGGCGCGTTTTTATTGAAGTATTTGATGATGAGGCTCATAAAATTACCGATGCTCAATGGTTGGCGCAAGGCACTATTTATCCTGACGTGATTGAATCACTATCAGTAAAGGGACCTTCAGCGACTATCAAATCACATCATAACGTAGGAGGCTTACCCGACTATATGAAATTGAAAGTAGTAGAGCCTTTGCGTATGCTCTTCAAAGATGAAGTGCGAAGAGTAGGACGCAGTTTAGGCATCAGCGATGAACTATTAGGCAGACACCCTTTTCCAGGACCTGGATTGGCTATCCGCATTTTGGGAGATATTACTGCCGAAAAGGTAACTATTTTGCAAGAAGTAGATGCTATATTCGTCAACGCACTGAAAGAAAATAACCTATACGACAAAGTGTGGCAAGCAGGGGCTATTTTACTGTCTATCAACAGTGTGGGAGTAATGGGAGACGAACGTACCTACGAGCGTGTGGTAGCCTTGCGCGCTGTGGAAAGCATAGACGGTATGACGGCAGATTGGGTAGACTTACCTTATAAATTTTTGCAAAAAGTGTCTAACGATATTATCAATAAGGTGAAAGGCGTAAACCGTGTGGTGTACGATATCAGCAGTAAACCGCCTGCCACGATAGAATGGGAATAGACAATAAACAATTTAGAATTATCAATTAACACTAAAAAATTAAATCATAAGACAATATTATGAAACAACTTTTTACATTAGCTTTGTTATTGTGCTTAGGAGTTGCCTATGCACAACCGCAAACGTACACAGCAAATAACTATGAAAGTATTGAAAATATAGCTAAGACCTATCGCTTTTCGCCTGCTGACATCTTAAAACTCAATCCAGGGCTTAAAGATGGAGTACAAAAGGGAATGACTATCAATATTCCTATCAGTAAAGTGAAGCATTACAATACCCAACGTCCTGTAGGGTTTACGACTCACTTGGTAAAAGGAGGTGAGACTTTCTTTGGTCTGTCGCAAAAATACAACATCACTATTGATGATTTAAAGCGTTATAATTTAGACCTCTATATAAGAGAGTTACAAGAGGGTGAGCGCATTACTATTCCACTATTTAGCAAAACAGCTGAAATGGTACAGAAAAGCGTACAAGGACAAAAGCGGTACGTAGTAAAACCGCAAGAAACACTTTGGCGCATTGCTAAAAATCACAATGTGAGTGTAGAGGAATTGGAAAAGCTGAACAAAAACGAAAAAGGTTTCAACCCTAATAGTATAAGAGAAGGGCAAGAAATCTGGGTGCCAGCCTCTTCTACCGATAGTACAGAGCCTGAACCACCAGCTCGCCCTAATACTAAGAAAGAAGTGGTGCTTTATCTTGTGGAGAGAGGGGAAGGATTTTACAGCTTAGAACGCAAGTTCGGTTTATCGGAAGCTGAGCTTGTGAAACTAAATCCTAGTCTTAAAGATGGATTAAAAAGCGATGCTCAAATATGGATACCCAAAGAGAATTACGAACACTATAAAAGTGCTTCACTGAATAATACAGCAAACTACAACTTTCAGAATTCTAACAATACCTTGCGTTCAGCATCTTCACCAGCCAATGTGAAGGAGATATCTTATATTTTACCTTTTAAACTATCAGATGTCAGCACTGGGCAAGTTGCTATTATAAAATCTAGACTTACTGAAAATAAACTAACTCCTGTGGCTACCGATTTCTATTCAGGAGCTCTAATAGCTTTGGACTCTCTTCAAAAAATGGGATATAAGTTTAAAGTGAACGTATACGATAGTGAAGGAGACTTAAAGAAGATAGCTTCTAACGCTTCAGTACAGAACTCACAAGTAGTAATAGGTCCTTTTACCACCAAATCGTTTAATACTTTAGCCTCATTGGTTACAAGTAACAATACGATATTATTAGCTCCTTTATCTAATAAGAATATAACTCTCAATCCTAATGTGTATCAGACCTTACCGAACGATGAGGTGTTGCAAGCACAAATGATTGACTATCTCAACAAAAACTATTCAGATGAGAATATGATTATCTTAGCTGATAGCAAGAATAGTTCTTTACGTGAGAAATTAGAGCGTTCATTCCCTAATGCTAAGGTAGTAACTGAAATGTCGGCTAATGGATTTGTTAATGCTCTAAACTACAACAAGGAAAATGTAGTGTTATTACAGTCGAATGATATAGGTTACGTGTCGATGGCAGTGCGTTTGTTGCACAATGCGCTTAAATCTAAAAGGAACAACACCTTCCCTAAGATTATGTTGGCGACTGTGGATAGAGGTTCAGTATACGATTCTAATAACCTTTCTAACAACCAGCTATCCGATTTACGTTTTACTTATCCTACTGTAAATAAATATTCTAATGGAACAGATAGTTTTTCTGCGCGATATTTAAAGACTTATGGTATTCTACCTAATAAGTATGCTATTCGCGGGTTTGACCTTACTATGGATGCTGTATTGCGTTTGGGAGTATCGGGCAATCTTACCAGTGCCAATACACGTATAGGAGAGACTTCTTACTTAGAGAATAAATTTGCCTACCTAAAAAATTTCTATAAAGGTGGTGGCTATGAAAACCAAGGCGTATATATTGTACAGTATGACAATATGGAAGTAAAAGAATTAAAATAAAACAAAATTATAATTAAAAATGAGAGTAGCAGTAGTAGGCGTTACCGGAATGGTAGGTAACGTGATGTTAGAAGTACTTGCAGAACACAAATTTCCTGTAACTGAATTAATTCCCGTAGCATCAGAGAAGTCAGTAGGGAAGAAAATCACTTTTCAAGGAACTGAATATACTGTGATAGGTTTACAACAAGCCGTATCGCTCAAACCCGATTTAGCTCTTTTTTCAGCAGGAGCTACCGTCTCTAAAGAATGGGCACCTAAGTTTGCCCAAGTAGGGACAACAGTGGTAGATAACTCATCGGCGTGGCGTATGGACGACACTAAAAAATTGGTAATTCCTGAAATCAATGCCGATGTGCTTACGAAAGACGATAAGATTATTGCAAACCCCAATTGTTCTACGATACAGATGCTCGTAGCTTTAGCCCCTTTACAAAAGAAATACGGTATCAAGCGCGTGGTAGTCTCTACTTACCAATCGATTACAGGTACAGGAGTGAAAGCCGTACGCCAGTTAGAAAACGAATACAAAGGAGAAAAAGGCGAGATGGCTTATCATTACCCAATACACCGCAATGTGATTCCTCATTGTGACGTGTTTGAAGATAATGGTTATACCAAGGAAGAAATGAAATTGGTGCGTGAAACTAAAAAGATACTCCGAGACGACAGTATTGCGGTAACGGCTACAGCGGTGCGCATACCGGTAGTAGGCGGACATAGTGAAGCGGTGAATGTAGAATTGAAAAAGGATTTTAATATTGATGAAGTACGTGCGCTCTTAGCACAATCGCCTGGTATTAAGGTGCAGGATAACACTGATACGAATACTTACCCTATGCCACTGTACGCTCACGGAAAAGATGACGTATTTGTAGGGCGTATCCGTCGTGACGAGTCACAACCTAATACTCTTAACTTATGGGTAGTAGCTGATAACCTGCGCAAAGGAGCTGCTACTAATACCATACAGATTGCTGAGTATCTTATCGCACATAAACTGTTGTAGTAATGGTGATGTATTTGAAAAGTATTAATGCTTAGAAAATATAAAAAAGTGTTACATTGATAATAAGAAAATAAAATATATAAAATTTTACAAACTTAGTAATCAAT
>NZ_KB291537.1:0-22123 GCF_000318315.2 Capnocytophaga sp. oral taxon 324 str. F0483
ACAATGAACGAACAAAAGACGGTGCGAGTCGCACGGGCAGATAAACAAATAACGAAGAAAAGACGAACAAATGACGAAGGAAGAGTGGTGCTAAATCAAAGGGAAGTTAAAGCTAAGAGAGTGTTAAAAAAGAGGATATTGGTAGATTTCAACCTTGGTAAAGTGCAAGATGAAAATCCGCAGACCAATTCTGGTAGACTATAAAAACAAAGAACAAAATAATTATTTCAGAATTTATTGCTAATTGTTAATTATTTCGTATCTTTGCACTCAGAAAACATAATTGCTAAAACACGAATGAAAATAGCTAAAAAAATACTGAAATGGGGAGGTATAACCCTACTGCTCCTCATCATCGCAATGATTGCTATTCCTTTTTTCTTTAAAGATACTATCAAGGAAAAGGTTATTGAGATGGCAAATGAAAACTTAAAGGCGAACATCGGATTACAAGATGTTGATATTAGTCTGTTTAAAAACTTTCCTAAGGCACGCGTTACCCTCAACGATTTTGTTTTGGTAAACAAAGAGCCTTTCGTAGGTGATACACTTTTTGCTGCTAAACACATAGATGTAACGCTTAGCATCAAAGATTTATTAGCGGGCAACTACAATTTGTTAGGAGCTAATGTGAAAGATGCTTCGGTGTATATACACCTTAACAAGGAGGGAGAAGGCAACTATGATATCGCTATTCCTTCGGATAAACCTGAGGAAGAGTCAGCACCTATAAAACTAGATATTCAGCGGTACAATGTAGAAAATCTGAAATTTACTTTCAAAATGGACGACGGCAACCTCTCTATGGAAGCAGCCGATATTTACCACAGCGGGAAAGGAAACTTTGCCGAAGAGGTATTGGACTTAGACACTCAGACGAAAGCCAACCTAACTTTTGCAATGGGTAAGAGCACTTTTATGAAGCGAGTGCCTATCACCTTGCAGGCTATTTTGGGTATCGACCTCAAAAATCAGAAATATACTTTCAAGCAAAACAAAGCTACTGTAAATCGTTTGGATTTGGTATTCGATGGTTTTATTCAGTTATTGGAGGAAGGACAACATTACGACCTTACTTTTAGCACCCCTACCAATTCATTTCAAAACTTTTTAGCGCTCATTCCCGAAGAGTACTCTAAAAGCATTGAGAATGTAAAAACCACAGGAAATCTGACCCTGAAAGGTTTTGCCAAAGGTGATATGGTAGGTGATAAAATCCCTACTTTCGGACTTGAAATGTATGCAGACAATGCTTCTTTTAAATATCCGAACCTGCCTAAAACGGTGCGTGACATCACTATTGACCTAAAAGTAAACAACGCTACGGGTATTACCAACGATACCAAAGTGAACCTCAACAAATTTACGATGAGTATCGACCAAGACCATTTTTCGGCTCGTGCCAATGTGAGCAATGTGGTAGTAAACCCGTTTGTGGATATGGCAGTAAAAGGGACTATCAACTTGGCAAACTTATCGCAAGCATACCCTATTTCGTTAAACAAGAAGTTGGCAGGAATCTTACGTGCTGATATAGCGACACAATTGGATATGAAATCGGTAGAGGCTAAGAATTATCAAAAAATTAAAGCGCAAGGTAATTTGTCGCTTTCTCAGTTTGTATATGCAGGCGAGGAGTTTGTAAAACCTTTCCATATTGATAACTTAAACGTAGCCTTTAATCCGTCGCATATTGGGCTTTCAAAATTTGATGCTCGCACAGGTGATAGCGACTTACACCTTACTGGAACGATAGATAATCTGTACGGTTTTGCTTTCAGAAAAGAAATCCTCAAAGGAAACTTTAATCTATCTTCGAACAAGTTAGTAGTAAACGATTTTATGCAACCCGCAACAGAATCGTCTGCTCCTGCGAAACAAGAAACCAAAGAAGCACCTAAAGCTAATAAGACCCCTACAAAAGAAGCGGCTATAAAAGTGCCTGCTTTCTTAGATTGTGCGCTTACTGCAAAAGCCAATACGGTGTTATACGACAATTTGAAATTGAGTAATGTATCGGGTAAACTGATTATAAAAGACCAAAAAGTAACCTTAGAGAACTTAAAATCGGATATTTTTGGAGGAAATATAGCTCTTACAGGAGATGTATCGACCAAAGAAAAAGTACCTACCTTTGACGTAGACTTGAACCTCAACCGCCTTAACATATCCGATGCTTTTACGCAAATTACTATGCTCGAAAAGATAGCGCCTATTGCTAAAGCTGTACAAGGGAAAGTGAATACGGTTATCAACGTAAAAGGTAATTTGAAAAACGATTTAACTCCTCAAATTAACAGTATCTCGGGCGACCTATTCGCAGCACTTATCGACTCCAAGATTGACAGCCACGGTTCTCCCCTACTCTCAGCCTTAGACAGCCAATTTACGGGATTAAATTTAGCCAATCTCAACCTAAAAGATGTGAAAGCAGCGGTTGATTTTGAGGATGGAAAAGTAAAAATCAAGCCTTTTACTATCAAATATAAAGATGTAGCCATAGAGGTAGCAGGTTCTCACGGATTTGACCAACAGATGAATTACAAGCTCACCTTTAATGTACCGCCTCAAATGTTGGGTAAAGAAGCAGAAGGTTTGTTAGCAAAACTGACTCCTGAAAACCAGAAAAAGATAAACAATTTGCCTGTGGTAGCAACGGTAGGTGGAACTTTCAAAAGACCACAAGTAAGCACCGATGCTAAAGCCGTAGTAAAAAATTTGGCTACCCAAATAGCTAAAAACCAAATTAACAACCTTACCGCTAAAGGCACTGACGCACTACAAAAGGCTTTAGGAGGTAAAACAAGTTCGGGTACAGCAAGCGAAATAACCAAAACCGTGGGAGGACTGATGAAGAACAAAGACAGTACAATGACTAAAGTGAAAGAGAAAGCCAAAGAAGAGGCTAAAAAAGAAGCCAAAAAACAAATAGGCAATTTCCTCAGAGGTTTGGGTAAAAAAGAAGGAGAAGAATAAAAATAAAATTAATTAAATATATATGTATAAAGTAGTACTTTTACGCCACGGGCAAAGTGAATGGAACAAGCTCAACTTATTCACAGGGTGGCAAGATGTAGATTTAACAGAGCAAGGCGTACAAGAAGCACGTGAAGCAGGACGCGTAATGAAAGAAGAAGGCTTCAAATTTGATGTTGCCTATACTTCAGTGCTCAAAAGAGCTATCAAAACCTTGAATAATGCTTTGGAGGCGATGGGCGACCTTTGGGTGCCTACACACAAAAGCTGGAGACTCAATGAAAAGAGTTACGGAGCGCTACAAGGTTTGAACAAAGCTGAAACTGCTGCTAAATACGGTGAAGACCAAGTACTTTTGTGGAGACGCTCTTACGATGTTCGTCCTCCACTTATTGAAGAATCAGACGAACGTCACCCTTCACACGACCGTCGTTACGCTTCACTTACCAAAGAAGAAAAAACAGCAGGCGAAAGTTTGAAAGATTGTTATGACCGTATGTTGCCTATATGGTTTAACGAAATTGCGCCAGACATTAAAGCAGGCAAGAGTGTGATTATCGCAGCACACGGTAACAGCTTGCGTTCTTTGGTACAATACCTCGACGGGCTTTCAAAAGAAGAAATCTTAAAGCTCAATATCCCAACGGGAGTACCTTTGGTATATGAACTCGATGCTAATTTGAAACCTATCAAACATTATTATTTAGGCGACCAAGAAGCTATTGCAGCCGCTATCAACAGCGTGGCAAATCAAGGTAAATCAAAATAAAATTTGCTTGATATATTGATAGAAGAAGGAGGTTATTTATTGCAGATAACCTCCTTTATTCCTTTAAAAATGAAACTTTAACGTCACGCTTTTTGTATATTCGAGTAAAATAATTACCTTTGCACCAATTTTAAGCAGAACATATATTAATGAAATTTATATACATTCTTCTTTTTTCACTATGCAGTAGTACTTTTAGTCTGTTTTATGGACAGAAGAACCCTGTGTTTAAAGTAGTTTTAGATGCGGGTCACGGAGGTAAAGACCCCGGTAAAGTAGTACAGAAAAACATCTTTGAGAAAGATGTGGTGCTGAAAATAGTATTATTAGTAGGCAAAAAGTTAGAGGCTTACCCTGATATAAAGGTGATTTACACTCGCAAAACCGATGTGCTAATTGACCTTTATGAGCGTGGAGCTATTGCCAACAGGAACAAAGCCGATGTATTCGTTTCAGTACACTGCAACGCTCACGAAACACAAGTAGACGGTGCGGAAACATATGTATTAGGGCTACACGCCAACCAGCAGAACTTCGAGGTTGCCAAAGCCGAAAACTCAGTAATCTACTTGGAAGATGATTACAAAAAGAAATACGCTAAGTACAATATCAACTCACCTGAATCGGTAATAGGGCTATCTATTATGCAAGAAGAGTTCTTAGAGCAGAGCATTCAGCTAGCTAAGTTAGTGCAAAACCAACTCACAGGAGTGATGAAACGCACTAACAGAGGCGTACGCCAAGCGGGATTCATCGTCTTGCACCAAACCTATATGCCCAGTATTCTTATAGAAACAGCATTCCTTACTAACAACGAGGAACGCAAATTCCTCACCTCGGCTAAGGGGCAAGAAGAGTTTGCAGAGAACATTGCCGAGGCGATACTCGCTTACAAGAAATGGATAGAAGACAAAAGTTCTTATACTACCCCTGACGACAGTATTTCACAAGTAAGAGAAAAAAGTAATACCCCGAGACAAAGTACAAGTAATAGCACTATCAACAACAGCGATTTGAGCTATAAAGTACAGATATCATCAAGCCCTAAAAATTTAGAAACAAAGGCTTTTAATTTCAAAGGACTCTCGCCTATATCGGTTGAAAAAGATGGGCGTGTATATGTGTATTACTATGGTGATACTTCGAAGCACAGAGAAGCCCTTGAGCTACTGAACAAAGCAAAAAAAAAAGGGTATAAAGATGCTTATATCGTAGCTTTTTACCAAAAGAAACGTATTACAGTAGAAAGAGCTAAACAAATAGAAAAGTAAACTTATTCAAATAGAAACTGATGAAACTATCCAGAGAAATAAAAACAGCTATTATAGTTGTGGCGGGTATTGCCGCTTTTTATATAGGCTTTAACTTCTTGAAGTCTAAATCATTATTTAATAAAACGAATACTTATTACGCTTATTTTCCTCATTCAGGAGGGTTAAAAACAGGTACACAAATCACTGTAAATGGGGTGAAAGTAGGGAGTGTGGAAGCAGTGGACTTAGAAGAGAAAAGTGCCAAGATAAAAATCACGATGGAGTGTTCAGACGATTTTAAGTTCTCTAAGAATAGTGTAGCTGAGCTTTACAACAGTTTGCTTGGAGGTGCAGGACTGCAAATTATTCCCGCCTTCGATAATGCTCCTATAGCCGTATCGGGAGATGTATTAGAAGCACGCGTACAAGAAGATATGCTCGCCTCTATCTCTTCGTCAATCAAACCTACACAAGACAAACTCAATCGCCTTTTAGGACAAGCCGATACGACTCTTACAGGGGTGAACAGTGTTTTAGATGCTAAAACTACTAACAATTTAAAAATTGCCATTGCCGAACTGAGCGCGACAATGCACAACCTAAATCAGGCATCAGTAAACCTCAATAAGATGTTGGTAGCTAATCAAGCCAATTTGAATGCTACTTTAAGCAATGCTAATAAAATCACTACTGATCTATCAAAAGTATCAGGACAGCTTTCGGAAGCTGAACTTAATAAAGTAATTGCCAATGCACAAACAACTCTTAACAACCTCAATACTCTTTTGGCTGAAGTAGAAGGAGGCAAGGGTACTATTGGAAAATTACTAAAAGACGAAACGCTCTATAAAGATTTAGACAAATCGGCTAAACAGCTCGAATTGCTCTTACAAGACCTTCGTTTAAATCCTAAGCGTTATCTTCATTTCTCCGTTTTTGGTAAAAAAGCTAAAACATACGAGCCTCAAGACGAAGAAAAAGGAGAATAAACTGTTTTGATGAGCTTCTTTCCTAACATAGTATTTATAATACTTCTCTGTATAGGAGGAGGCTTTTTTATTTATAATCTACGGAAACTCATTAGGAATATCCGTTTAGGCAAGCCGGAAGACACTTCTGGCAACCGCAAAGAGCGACTCAAAAATATGTTGTGGCTCGCCTTAGGGCAACGAAAAATGTTGGTGCGCCCCATAGTGGGTGTGTTGCATATTATTGTATATGCAGGTTTCTTGATTATCAACATCGAACTTTTAGAGATTATTACTGACGGTATCATAGGAACCCACCGCATATTTGCCTCCTTAGGGGCGTTTTACAACTTCTTGATAGCTTCTTTTGAGGTATTAGCTCTCTTAGTGATTGTAGCAGTAACCGTATTTTGGATAAGGAGAAATGTACTAAAACTACCACGCTTTCGCAAGGCAGAAATCAGAGGGTGGGCAAAAAAAGATGCAAGCAATATTCTTTATGCCGAAATGGTAATGATGAGTCTTTTCCTACTGATGAACGCTGCCGATGCTCAGCTACAAGCATTACACGTACCCCACTATGTGCAAGCAGGTTCTTTTCCTGTGAGCGAATGGTTACGCCCCTTGTTAGGAAACGCTTCGGTAAGCACTCTTATCGCTGTAGAACGCAGTTGTTGGTGGTTACACATTACTGGGGTTTTATGCTTTTTAAACTACTTATATTACTCCAAACATCTACACATACTGTTAGCTTTCCCTAATACGTACTACGCACCTATTCGTCCGTTAGGAGCTTCTAGGGTAAACCCAGCGGTAACACAAGAGGTGAAACTAATGTTAGACCCCAATGTCAACCCTTTTGCAACACCACAAGACACAGCCTCTCCTGATAAGTTTGGAGCTTCGGACGTGACCGACCTCACTTGGTTACAGCTGATGAACGCCTATACTTGTACCGAGTGCGGGCGTTGTACCAATGAATGTCCGGCGAACCTCACTGGTAAAAAGCTTTCTCCTCGCGCGATTATGATGAAAACACGTGACCGTTTAGAAGAGGTAGGGCGCAATATCGACAAGAACGGTACTTTTGAACCCGATGGCAAACAACTTTTAGGCGACTACATTACTCCTGAAGAACTATGGGCTTGTACCACTTGCAATGCTTGTGTGGAGGTCTGCCCTTTGAATATCAGTCCGTTATCTATTATTATGGATATGAGGCAGTATTTGGTAATGGAAGAATCGGCAGCCCCTACCGAACTCAATGTGATGATGACTAATATAGAGAACAACGGAGCCCCTTGGGCGTATAGCCAAGCAGATAGAGACATCACAAATTAATTTTAATTTATTATCTAAATTAAATGAACTTACTATCCGTAGAAAATATATCAAAAGCCTTTGGTGAACGCATAATCCTTGAAAACATCTCTTTTGGTATCAATAAAGACCAAAAAATAGCCTTTATCGCTAAAAATGGTACAGGGAAGACTACTTTACTCAATATTATTGCAGGCAAAGATCAACCCGATAGCGGACAAGTAGTATTCCGCAAGGGCATACATATAGGTTTTCTCTCACAAAATCCCTCTTTTAACGAAGAACTAACGGTAGAAGAGACTATTTTCGCAACCGACAATCCTATTTTACGATTGATTCAGGAGTACGAACACGCTTTACAGCACCCTGAAAACGAAATGGCTTATCAAAAAGCTTTTGAACAGATGGAACGTCATAATGCCTGGGATTTTGAAACACAATACAAACAAATACTCTTCCGCCTAAAATTAGACAACCTCCAACTGAAAGTAAAAAACCTTTCGGGAGGACAGAAAAAGCGTCTCGCCTTAGCCAATGTACTTATTAGCAAACCTGACTTGCTGATATTGGACGAACCTACGAACCATCTCGACTTAGAAATGATTGAATGGTTAGAACAGTACTTTGCCAAAGAAAACCTCACACTCTTCATCGTTACGCACGACCGTTATTTCTTGGAACGTGTGTGCAATGAAATCCTGGAATTGGACAATGGCGAACTATTCAGCTACAAAGGGAACTACTCCTATTTCTTAGAGAAAAAAGAACAGCGATTAGCACAAGAACAAGCATCGGTAGAGAAGGCTAAAAACCTTTATGTAAAGGAACTCGACTGGATGCGTAGGCAACCTAAGGCACGGACTACCAAATCGAAATCGCGTATAGACGATTTTTATAAGATAAAGGAGGCAGCCCACAAGCGTCGGAAGGAGCACTCGGTACAGCTCGAAATCAATATGGAACGATTGGGAAGTAAGACGGTGGAGTTTCACAATGTGAGCAAGAACTTCGGAGACTTGTGCGTGCTCAATAAGTTCAATTATAATTTCTTGCGGGGCGAACGAGTGGGAATTATAGGTAAGAACGGCACGGGCAAATCCACCTTTCTCAACTTGCTTACCTTGTCTATCGCTCCTGATAGTGGTAAAATAGTAGTGGGAGACACTATTAAGTTCGGGTACTATACCCAAGATGGTATTGAGGTACAACAAGGACAAAAGGTAATAGAAGTGATACAAAAGTATGGCGATTACATTCCACTACTTAAAGGGCGCACTCTCTCAGCAGGACAGCTATTGGAACGCTTTCTCTTCGACCGTAAAAAGCAATACGACTATGTAGAGAAACTCAGCGGAGGGGAACTCAAACGCTTATACCTATGTACTGTACTCATTCAAAACCCCAATTTTTTGATTTTAGACGAGCCTACGAATGACCTCGATATTGTTACTCTGAACGTCTTAGAAGACTTTTTGTTAGACTATCCAGGATGCTTGGTGGTAGTATCGCACGACCGCTATTTTATGGATAAAATAGTAGACCACCTTTTTGTCTTCAAAGGCAATGGCGAAGTAGAGGATTTCCCTGGTAACTACACCGATTACCGCGTGTACGAAGAGAGCGTTCCTCCGACAGACGATACTCCAAAGAAAGAAGCCACCAAAAACACTTGGCGCAAGGACGGAACGAAAGGTTTATCGTTCAACGAGCAGAAGGAATACAACCGATTGGAAAAAGAAATAGCGCAGTTAGAAGAGAAAAAAACTGCTATAGAAGCTACTTTTGCCGAAGGAAGTCTTAGCAGTAATGAAATACAAGAACAATCAGTAGCCTTGCAAGAGACACTTACTGCCATAGAGGAAAAGACCGAACGCTGGT
This sequence comes from Capnocytophaga sp. oral taxon 324 str. F0483, assembly GCF_000318315.2. Lineage (NCBI taxonomy): Bacteria > Pseudomonadati > Bacteroidota > Flavobacteriia > Flavobacteriales > Flavobacteriaceae > Capnocytophaga > Capnocytophaga sp. oral taxon 324. The sequence goes on from NZ_KB291537.1 coordinate 9,165, forward strand.
TTGAACTAACAGAGAAGCTGGAAGAACATTAATATTTTACTTCACTGACAAGTTAGCATATTAAGCATATTTTTGCTTTTTACTTATTTTTATGCATTACAATTTTCAAATTCTACTTTATTTTCGTATCTTTGCCCCCTCACTCACTATATAATGACTCATTCAGGAAAAATTGAACTAATGGCACCAGCTGGTAATTTTGAGTCGCTACAAGCGGCGATAGACAATGGTGCCGACTCAGTGTACTTTGGAGTAGACCAACTGAATATGCGCGCAAGGGCAAGTATCAACTTTACGATTGACGACCTTGATGAAATAGTGCGTCGTTGTGCTCCTAAGGGCATTCGCACTTATCTCACCCTTAATACTATTATTTATGATCACGACCTATCTATCATCAAAACATTATTAGACGCTGCTAAAAAAGCAGGTCTTACAGCTGTGATAGCTATGGATCAGGCAGTCATAGCTTATGCTCGACAAATAGGAATGGAGGTACATATCTCTACCCAAATCAATATCACTAATATTGAAACCGTGCGCTTCTACGCGATGTTTGCTGATACAATGGTTATGAGCCGTGAACTGAGCTTGCGACAAATCAAGAAGATATGTGAGCAGATAGAAAAAGAGCAAATCAAAGGACCTTCGGGCAATTTGGTAGAAATAGAAATATTTGGACACGGGGCGCTTTGTATGGCGGTATCGGGCAAGTGCTACCTGAGTTTGCACTCACACAATTCCTCAGCCAATCGCGGAGCTTGCAAGCAAAACTGTCGCAAGAAATACACTGTAATCGACCAAGAAAGCGGTTTTGAAATAGAATTGGACAACGAGTATATGATGTCGCCTAAAGACCTCTGCACGATTGACTTTCTCGACCAAGTAATCGACACAGGGGCAAAGGTATTAAAGATTGAAGGACGTGGGCGCGCTCCTGAGTATGTGGCTACCGTTATTCGCACTTACCGAGAAGCAATAGATGCTTATTACGCAGGCACATACAGTAAAGAAAAATTTGAAAGCTGGATAGAAGCCCTCAAAACGGTGTACAATCGCGGTTTCTGGAGTGGATATTATTTAGGGCAAAAGCTCGGTGAATGGAGCGAGAACCCAGGCTCTAATGCTACCCAAAAGAAAGTGTACATTGGGCAAGGCAAACACTATTTCCCTAAAACTGGTATAGCAGAGTTTGCTATTGAAGCCTTTGATATAAAGATAGGCGACAAGTTGCTCATCACTGGACCTTCAACAGGCGTTCAAGAAATAGAGCTCAGCTCAATGATGGTAAACGATACTCCTGCTGAAAGAGCTAAGAAAGGTGATTCTTGTACTATCAAAACCAATTTCAGAATAAGGTTATCAGATAAACTGTATAAAATAGTAAAAACAAATATCAATTAGCAGATTAGCAGATTTAGTTTAATATGGTAATAGTAACCTTACAGCGTGAAAAATGCATAGGCTGTAACTACTGTGTAGAGATGGCTCCTGAGCAGTTCCAGATGTCGAAAAAAGATGGCAAGAGCGTATTATTACGTTCCACTGAAAAGAAAGGCTTCTTTACCCTAAAAAGTTATGACGATAGTATTTTTGAGGATTGTGAGAAAGCACAAAAAGCCTGTCCCGTGAAGATTATCTCTACCAAAAAATTATAGTATTAACAACAAACGACTAACATCTAAAAATAATAAACAATGAGAAAAATAGTATTATTAGCCATATGTTTGTTTGCTTTTTACAATGTAAAAGCACAATACATAGGAGTGAAAGCAGGGTACAATTATGCTACCTTAAAAGGAGATGTAAGTAGTGAGGCAAGTTTTAAACCATATCACGGTTATTATGCTGGGGTTACTTTAGAGTTCCCCCTATCTAAATTGTTCTCTTTACAGATAGAAGGTATCTACAATCGTCGTGGTGCACAAATAAAATCTGATAGATATGGGAATGCTACTTTGGCTCTTGATTATATTTCGGCTCCTGTAATGGCACGATTCAATGTAGGGAAGGGTATTAATTTGCACGTAGGTCCTCAGATAGAATATCGCATTGACCAGCCTAATTTCTACTTCAATGGTACAGAACCCGTAACTCGTGTAAAATCAGATGCCATAGACATTATAGATGTAGCTATGACTGCAGGGATAGGTTACACTACTGATGCAGGTTGGGTTTTCGAAATACGTTGGGTACAAGGACTCACTAATATCTTTGAAGGCGATGAGGCAAGCCTCATAAGTACGGGCATTGCTAATTCTTACGACTTTAAAAATAGAACGCTCTCAATGGGAGTAGGGTATCAATTTTAAGCTAAATAATAGATAACAAGATGTATAGACTGATATGTGTAATATTTTTGGTTGGACTGCTTTCTTGTGAGAAAGAACGGCAAACGCGCAACCCTAACTTAGGAGAAGTACATTTCACTTATACTATCAACTTAAGTTTACCTCTCTATAACAGCTTAAAAACACCAATGAATACTGTATTTGTTCCCTACGGAGGTATTAAAGGATTTTTTGTGACTTGTTATAGTAATGGAGGATATCGTGCTTGGGAGGCTACTTGTCCTAATCATAATTTACAAGAGTGTCATAGTCGCCTGTTTGGCATAAGGGCTATAGAAGATGAAAATAGCTATGAGAAGACTGGTCACGACTATACTTTTGCCAAATGTTCTTGTGGTAAAACAGTTTACAATTTAATATCAGGAGCTCCTATTGCTATTGGGCAAATTGCCAAACCTTATCCTTTACTAAATTATAATGTTTCAGTAGCTGGTAATATTTTAACTATTAGTAACTAATGCTATCAGTACGTTTTGAAAATACAAAGCCCATCACATTTATCATTGTGCTATTAGCACTATTGATAGGTGATGGGCTATTTCAATTTAAAATACTACAACTTCCTCTCAGTGACGTGTCTCATCTCACTGTTTTAATGAGTACTTTTGTATTACTCTTTCTTTCTTTATTATTACTTCACCAAATAGACCGGTGGAATGAACTTACTGATACCAAAAACTGCTACTCTATAGCCTTCTTTAGTATTTTCGTAGTGCTCTTCCCTACCCTTTTTGATAAAGTGAAATTAGTAGGTGCTAACTTACTTATCATTGTAGCCTTGTGGCGTGTACTTACTCTTAAAACAGGTGAAGGCATTCCACAAAAACTATTCGATACTTCTCTACTAATCATTTGTGCAGGCTTGTTGCACCCTTGGGCTTTAATTTTTCTGCTAAATGTATGGATTTCTCTACTCTTTTACGGAGCTGAAAAACGCCGTTATTGGTTTATACCTCTTTTAGCAATCATTACTGTTAGCATCTTATTAGGGGCTATTTTATTAATACTTCAAGAGCCTTTTCCTATTGATGATTTTACAAAACTCATCACTTCAGATATAAATAATCTTCTAAACTTTTCTTCTCATTCCATTGCTACAACAATAGCAGTATGTAGCTTAGCTCTCCTTCTTTTAGTGGCATTAGCAGTATACTATTTCAGAAGTGTTTATCACAGTATCAGCTCATTAGTAGTAATACAATTCCTCTGGATAGGACTTATAGTAGTATTCCTTTCCAAAGAAGTGATATACACCTTTGCCCCTATTGCCATTCTCTTTGCTCTTTATGTAGAGAAAATACGTGTGTGGTGGCTAAAAGAAATCGTACTATGGTCACTATTATCTATGCCTGGCATAGGACTTCTACTCCATTTTATTACCAAAAGCTAAATCACCCGCATCACCTAAACCTGGTACTATATAGCCGTGGTCGTTAAGGTGAGCATCTATGGTAGCAATCCATAAATGAGTAGTCTCAGGAAACTTATCTTCCAAGTATTCTATCCCCTGCTGTGCCCCTATAACAGCAAATAAATGTATCTCTTTAGGTGTTCCTAAAGGTTTCAGCGCATTGAATACATTAGCAAACGAACGCCCTGTAGCCAGCATTGGGTCAGCTAAGAATAAGATTTTACCTTCTAAGGACGGCGAAGCCAGATACTCCACCATTATATCAAAATCAGTCTCAGAAGTGTGTTTGCGATAAGCCGAGATAAACGCATTATCAGCATTATCAAAGTAGTTCATCAAGCCTTGATGCAATGCCAAACCAGCACGCAAAATAGAGCAAATTACTATCTCGTCTTTCGGAAGTTGTACCTTCTTTTCGCCCAAAGGTGTAGTAATTGTTTCCGTTTTATAGTGTAGAAACTTACTCATCTCGTAACACAATACCTCCCCTATTCGTTCCAAATTTTTACGGAATCGCATACGGTCTGCTTGAATATTTACATCACGCAACTGGGCGATAAATCGGTTTAATACGGAAGGCTCTTCGCCTAAATGATGTATAATCATTGGTCTGTTAGCTTTATATTTTCACGCCACAAAAGTAGTATATAATTTGCTAATTTACAAATTTACAATTTGGTAAATTATTTTTTTTGGCACACTATTTGGAATAACTATACCGAATCATTAAACAATAATTAAGCGTATGAAAAACAAAATCACTAAATTAACAGCTTTTATTGCGATAATGCTACTCACCACCGCTACCTATGCTCAAGAGTTTCACTTAGGAGCAAAAGCAGGTGCTAACTTAGGTAAAGTAGAAGGTGTAGCCTATGACAAAAACTTTAAATTGGGCTATCAATTAGGTGGTTTCGTCGAATTTGATTTCAATGATAGCTGGGGGCTACAGGGTGAAGTACTCTTTAGTCAAACCAATACAGAGCTCCGCGATAGCTACCAATCTGTTTGGAACGACAAGTTCGAAAAGAAAAAAACACTGAACTACGTAAGTGTACCAGTACTCTTGAAATACAACCCTAGCGGATTGATTTCACTACACGCAGGACCTCAATTTAGTTTCCTTGCCAACCGCGACCAAAGTACTTGGGAAAACGGAGAAAAGCTCTTTAAAGATACTGATTTTTCATTAGTAGCAGGAGCCGAAGTAAATTTAGGTCCTCTTTTTGCTTACGGTCGCTATGTATGGGGTTACAGTGATATTAGTAACGCCCTTAAAGAAAAAGCAACTACCCAACAAATACAATTGGGCGTAGGGATACGTTTTTAGAAAATAGGAATATTAGTTAATTAGAAATAGGGTTTAAGTGATTTATAAATCACTTAAACCCTTTCTTATTTTTTAAACAACCCTAATTACTCTTCACCTTAGATTCACCTTCCCTTCGTTGTTCCTCTATCTGCCCGTGCGACTCGCACCGTCTTTTGTTCATTTATATATACAAACTTTACCAAAATTTGAAACTTTGGCAAAGTTGAAATCTACTAATAACATTCTTCTTATTTATATCTTAGTTTTAACTTACCCCCACTTTTCCTCCGCCTTTTGTTCGTTCTTTGTTCGTTCTTTGTTCGTCTTTTGTTCGTCTTTTCATTATCTGCCTGTCGTGCTACGACTGCCTGTGTGGCTCACACCTGCCCGTGCGGCTCGCACCGTCTTTTGTTTATCTGCCCGTCGTGCTACGACTGTCTGTCGTCCTACGAGCTCACACTTTACCTTCAACAATTGGTATTATTGGCATTATAGTATTAATTACGGATATAGTAAATATTTCTTTCTCGTCTCCTTAAACTGCTCTATATCCTTTTGCCACGATTGGCGTATTTCGTCTTCGGTCTTCCCTTCGCTTATTTGCTTCTTTAATATATCATTACCAGCAATCTTATTGAACGATGAAGTAAAGAAAGGTGTTTTCACTCCCTTGCCTTGCTCAAAAGCTTTTTTAAGCCAAGTGAGATTTAGTTTATCCAAACGAGGTGTTTTTCTCAAGTCCTCACCGTAACATAGCTCACCATTAAACTTCGGATTCTTGTCGCCTGCATTAGGGTGTGGCGTAAAGCTAAAAGCCGTCTTATCAAAATAAGGAGAGCCATAAATCTGAAACTGCATATCGGTACCACGCCCCATACTCACATTTGTCCCCTCAAAAAAACACAAACTTGGGTACAAGTTCACCGATACATCATTAGGTAAGTTAGGCGAAGGTTTTACCGGTAAGCTATAAGACGTTTGATGTGTATAATAGGCAAGAGGAATCACTTTAAGGTCAGCAGTAACGCCTGCTTGCAACCACTTTTCACCATTTATCATCTGAACATATTCGCCAATAGTCATTCCATAAACCACGGGCACAGGGTGCATCCCAATAAAACTCTTAAAGGCAGGTTGCAACACCGCTCCATCAATATAATGCGCATTAGGATTCGGACGGTCGAGTACTATTACAGGAATATGCTGTTCAGCACAAGCCTCCATCACATAATGCAAAGTAGAAATATAAGTGTAAAAGCGTACCCCTACATCTTGCAAATCAAAGAGTACAAGGTCTACACCTTTCAGTTGCTCAGCAGTAGGTTTTTTGTTTTTACCATAGAGCGATACAATAGGCAAGCCCGTTTTAGTGTCTTTGCCGTCTTTCACTACTTCACCCGCATCGGCTTCCCCTCTGAATCCGTGTTCAGGAGCAAAAACCTTGCTGATAGATACTTTCTTCTTTAATAACGTATCCACCAAATGCACATAATTCCCTTTTTCGGCTTTCACAATCCCAGTCTGATTCGTAACGATAGCTATATTTTTAGCGCGTAAATCCTTAATGTAAAGATACATTCGGTTAGCGCCCACCACCACTTCTTTCGTCTGTTTTTCAGTATTTTGCACAGAAACATTACCTTGTGTCTGTCCATTATTTTTGCACGATATAAGCGTACATAAGAAAAAAAGTGTAACTTTGGCACTTCTAAAAGGCATTATTGTTTTGAATGTTGAATATTTCATAGCAAAAAGAGTTATTTTTTCGAAAGGGGACAAAGGTACAATTTCTTCCCCAATTATCAAAATGGCAATAGCTGCCATTGCTGTGGGTATGGTGATGATGCTCATTGCCATTGCTACGGGTATTGGCTTGCAACGCAAGATTAGGGAGAAGTTGGTAGTCTTTCACGGGCACATTCAGATTTTTGATTATAGCAGTAATGCGTCACAAGTCACTACCAGACCTATTGCTATAAAACAAGACTTTTACCCTACTTTTTCAGCAGTACCCGAAGTTACCCATATTCAAGCAGTAGCTACCAAAGGTGGTATTATCCGTACTGAAACCACTTATGAATCGATTCTCGCTAAAGGTGTGGGAAAAGACTACAATTGGTCGCTTATTCGCGATTTTATTACCGAAGGGCGTACCCCTAATGTAGCGAGTGAAGAAGTAACCGATGAGGTGCTAATGTCTACCTATTTAGCCAACAGATTGCACCTAAAACTGGGCGACCGTTGCCAAGCTATCTTTTTAAAAGACGAAGCTGCCCAAGCCCCTAACCAACGTAGTTTTAAAATCGTAGGGCTTTACAACAGTGGCTTTCAAGAATTTGATGCGTCGTACGTCTTCACTGATATACGTCATATTCAGAAAATCAATAAATGGCAACCTGACCAAATAGGCAATTTCGAGCTTTTTATCAAAGATTTTGACCGTATAGAAGAAGTAGGCAAACAAGTGTATGGCAAGGTAGGTTCATTCCTCGATTCGCAAACTATCATTCAGAAGTTTCCTTTTATCTTCGAATGGCTTGGTATGTTCGATTTCAATATTTACCTCATCATCGGGATAATGATAGTTGTTGGTGGATTTAATATGATTACGGCTATTCTCGTGCTCATATTAGAGAAAACACCAATGATAGGTACTTTAAAGAGCTTAGGTGCTTCTGACCGCAGTATCCGCAAGATATTTTTGTATAATGCTACCTATATCATAGGCTTGGGACTCTTATGGGGGAATGTTTTAGGATTCTTATTGCTCTGGTTACAACAGCGTTACAGCCTTATCAAGTTAGACCCTGCCACCTATTACGTAACCGAAGTACCGATTGCTTTCACTCCTCTGTGGGTGTTATTGCTCAATATAGGCGTTTTGCTATTGTGCTTGCTGATGCTACTCATTCCTACCTATGTGATTACCAAAATATCACCTACTAAATCTATGAAGTTTGCGTAAATAATTTGAGATAGCGCAAAAGTAAGTGTATAATTATTTAAAATCTTTGTTTTATTCAAAATAAAGAAGTACATTTGCCACAAATTAAAAAATGTGACTATATGAAAAGAAATATTAGCACTTTGGACAAGAATATCCGTTTGCTCATTATCGTTATCACTGCGATATTGGGGTATTTTAACGAGTTTTCTATTACCATTGCTTCCGTGTTATCAGGCGTTTCTATATTGCTTTTGGTAACCATTCTCATTAATTTCTCACCCATTTACGCACTTTTAGGTATCAGTACCTATAAGCCTAAAGAAAAATAATTATTATGACTTCTTTTTTTAACGAAACTCCCTTTGTCTTTCCTTTTAAGAAAAACGAAGTAAAACGTTGGGTGAAATGCGTAGCCCAATCCGAAGGTAAAGAGGCAGGCAATATCAACTATATTTTTTGCGATGATGAGTATTTGCACAAAATAAATGTAGAATACTTGCAACACGACACCCTTACCGATATCATCACCTTTGATTATTCTGAGGGCAAAGTGCTCCATTCGGATATTTATATTTCGGTAGAACGCGTAAAGGAGAATGCTAACATCTTTAAAGTACCGTTCCAAAAAGAACTCTTGCGGGTATTGGCACACGGCTTGTTACATCTTTGCGGTTATAAGGATAAAACACCCGAAGACAGTGCGCTAATGCGCAACAAGGAAGAAGAAAAGATGAACCTTTTTACGGTTGTTTAGGAAGAGTAGATTTGAGCTTTATAGTAAAACTCGCTAAATAACCATAAATAAGCAAAAGTAAGGTGCCTATGTAGATACTATTGTCAAAAGCATAGAAATTTACAAATGAGAAAACAACACTCATTCCAAGGAAGATTTTTATCTTCCTTTTTTTGTAGGGTATCGGATAGTATTTTTGTCCGTAGTAATACGAAATAAACATCATCGCCCCATAAGTGATAAGAGTTGCTAACGCCGCCCCTTTATAACTGAGCCAAGGAATAAGCGCAAAGTTGAACACTACTGTGATAGCCATTCCTACTAAAGATACGATAGCTCCAAAGCTGGTGCGGTCGGTTACTTTGTACCACACCGAAAGACTATGGTAAATACCTAAACATAGATTAGCTAACAAGATAATAGGCACTATCCAAAGAGCTTCCCAATAAGCTTTGTTAGGTATCAAAATAAGTTTAAAAACATCAGTGAATACAGTAATAAAGAGCAAAATAAAGCCTCCGCACACAATGAAGTATTCGGTGATACGAGCATAGGTTTTAGGTGCATTCTTATCCTGTGCACTGCTAAAAAAGAAAGGTTCTATACCAAGTTTATAAGCAGTAACAAAGAGGTTCATAAATACCCCCATTTTGTAACAAGCAGAGTAAATACCTATAGTTCCATCGGCAGTATCAGCGGGGAGGAGCATACGCAAGAACACTCGGTCAAAACCTTCATTTACCGCAAAAGCAATACCTGCCAATAATACAGGGAAAGCATAAACCATCATCTCTTTCCAAAGTCGATAATCAAAACGGAAATGTATTTTGAAATAGATGGGCAGTAAGACAATGAAAGTCGCTAAACTCGCTATTACGTTGGCTAAAAAGATATAATATACACCACCATTGGTAGCAAGAGCTTCATTAGGTAAATAGTTCAGGTAGTAGATATTAAGTGCTAAATTCACTGCTGTATTCCCTATTTTAACAATAGCATAAAGTTTGGCTTTGCCTTTGTTTCTGAGCCACGCAAACGGAATGACCACTAAGGCATCGAGTACTAATATATAAATGGCAAAGACAATATACTGTACGTCGTAGTTCAGCCAGGAGGCAATAAAGTGTCGCAATAAGTAGGCAATCAGCAGGAAAAACAAAGAGCTGACTGTAAGAGAAGTAAGCGCGGTAGATTGTACCTTCTTCTTCCGTTCGCCTTTATTCATAAAGCGGAAAAAAGCTGTTTCCATACCGTATGATAGCAGTACGTTCCCCAAGATAAGATAGACAAACAACCCTGAATAAATACCAAAATCGGCAGTATCGAGTTTATTCACGTACAACCTTGTGAGCAATAGGGTAAGCACACGAGGGAGTACAGTAGCAATGCCGTAGATAATGGTATCTTTAAAAAGTTTTTTCAACATAAGGCGTTTTTATTATCCAAATAGTTCTTGTATTGCATCTTCTATCTTGGCAACTTTTACAATCCTAATTTTAGTATTTTTAAGGGCTATTTTGTTATATTTTGATACAAAAATAGTGTTGAAGCCTAATTTCTCAGCTTCAGTAATGCGTTGCTCTACGCGTTGTACAGGGCGTATTTCACCGCCTAATCCTACTTCGCCGGCAAAACAGACGTCCTTTTCAATCGCTATATCTTCGTTAGAAGATAAGATAGCCATCGCCACTCCTAAGTCAGTGGCGGGGTCGTCGATAGTAATGCCTCCGGTAATATTAAGGAAGACGTCCTTAGCTCCTAAGCGGAATCCTGCGCGTTTCTCAAGCACTGCCAAAAGCATATTGAGGCGTTTGGCATTGAAGCCCGTAGTACTGCGTTGTGGTGTTCCATATACCGCTGTACTTACGAGTGCTTGTATTTCAATCATCAGCGGACGCATACCTTCCAAAGTGGCAGCTATGGAGGTACCGCTAATCGTCTCATCGGTTTTGGAAATGAGAATCTCCGAAGGATTATTTACCTCACGCAATCCGTTGCTAAGCATCTCGTAAATACCTAGTTCAGAAGTAGAGCCAAAGCGGTTTTTCAGTGAACGCAAGATACGGTACACGTGATTACGGTCGCCTTCAAACTGTAAAACCGTATCGACCATATGCTCTAATATCTTAGGTCCTGCTATTTGTCCGTCCTTAGTGATATGCCCAATGAGTATTACAGGAGTATGAGTAGTTTTAGCAAACTTAATCAGTTCGGAAGCACATTCCCTAATTTGAGAAATACTCCCCGCCGAAGCCTCTATATAATCGGATTGTAGGGTTTGAATAGAGTCGATAATCACGATTTCGGGTAAGAGTTCTTTTATCTGCTGAAAGATATTTTGCGTCTTAGTTTCAGTGAGAATAAAGCAATTATCAAGCTTATGCGGAATACGGTCAGCGCGCATTTTTATCTGTTTCTCACTTTCCTCCCCCGATACGTAGAGTGTACGATAAGGCAAGTTAAGAGCTATTTGCAACAATAGCGTACTCTTACCGATGCCAGGTTCACCCCCTAAAAGAGTAACCGACCCCGGTACAATTCCACCACCCAAAACGTTATTCAATTCGTGGTTGTTGCTGTTAAGGCGCGCCTCCTGTTGTGTATCGATTTGCGAAATAGAGATATACTTAGGAGCTTTACTCTTGATAGGTGATTCTTTCTCTTGCCAAGCAGGAGCAGTGTCTTTCTGTACGACTTCTTCCACAATGGTATTCCACTGCTTGCAGACGTAACACTGTCCTTGCCATTTACTGTATTGTGCTCCGCAATTCTGACAGAAATATGCTGTTTTTAGTTTTGCCATTTTTTAGGAGATTAGATGTTAGGAGACACGAGCTACAAGCTCGCGCCAGCATAGATTAGGTTTTAGCGTTAGATTATTTGGAAAAGCAAATTATCTATTGTTCATCGTTAATTGCAAAAGGTATTGCCCGTATTGGTTTTTGAGCATTGGTTTTGCTAACTCTTGCAACTTTTCAACGGTAATCCAACCCTTGCGATAGGCTATTTCTTCCAAACAAGAGATTTTGAGTCCTTGACGTTTCTCTAAGGTTTCTACGAAGTTTGATGCTTCGCTAAGCGAATCGTGAGTACCCGTATCAAGCCACGCAAAACCGCGTCCTAAAAGTTGTACTTTTAATTCGCCGTCGTTTAGAAACTCTTGATTCACCGTAGTAATCTCCAATTCACCTCGTGCTGAGGGTTTGATACTTTTGGCTACTTTCACTACTTTATTGGGGTAAAAATAGAGTCCTACTACCGCATAGTTAGATTTAGGCTGTGTGGGTTTTTCCTCAATGCTAAGCACATTGCCCGCGGTGTCAAACTCAGCTACTCCATAACGTTCAGGGTCTTTTACGTAATAACCAAAGACAGTAGCTTTGCGTTCTTTCTTTACATTCTCTACCGCTTGAGCGAGCATTTTCGAGAAACTCTGTCCGTAGAAAATATTATCTCCTAATACCAGGCACACATCGTCATCGCCTATAAACTCTTCACCTATGATAAACGCTTGAGCCAAGCCATCGGGACTGGGTTGCTTGGCATAGCTAAGGCGAATACCGAAGTCGGAACCGTCACCCAAGAGGCGCTCAAAACCTGGTAAATCCTGAGGAGTAGAAATTACCAATATCTCGCGAATACCCGAAAGCATCAGCACCGATAATGGGTAGTAAATCATTGGTTTATCGTAAATAGGGAGTAATTGTTTAGAAACTCCCTTAGTAATGGGGTAAAGGCGTGTACCTGAACCGCCTGCTAATATAATTCCTTTCATCGGTTGTTAGTTTTTTCAGACGTTAGTAATTACTGTAACTTTCATATTATATTGAGCATTGCCCAAAGTCGTTATACGACAAGCTATCAAAAAAACTTTGGCAAAGGTACAGTATTTATTTGAAATTAGCAAATGTGCTATTAATACCACAATGCCAATTGTTGAAGGTAAAAGATAAAAGATAAAAGGTAAAAGGTAAAGTGTGAGCTCGTAGCGCAACAGACAGATAAAATTAGTAAATTAGTAAATGAGTCAATTAGCAAATGGGGACGGGAGAATAAAATAATGTAGATATAAAAAGCTTATAGGAAAGACGAACAATGAACGAACAAAAGACGAACAAAAGACGGTGTGAGCCGCACGGGCAGATAATGAAAAGACGAACAAAGAACGAAGAAATGACGAACAAAAGACGAACAAAAGACGAACA
>NZ_KB291538.1:0-4152 GCF_000318315.2 Capnocytophaga sp. oral taxon 324 str. F0483
ACCTTCTTCTGAAAATCTCCGTTTCCTTCCGAATTCTCCAATCCCTCCTCTAACCTGTCCGACCCGTCCATTTCCCTTGGTGGTATTATCAGTATTTTTGGCATTTTTGGTATTTACCCCATTCTCTAATTTGCTAATTTCCTCATTTCCTCATTTCCTCATTTCCTCATTTCCCAATCATTTCTTCATTCGCAATTATTTATTATCTTTGCCCCCGTATGAAAATCCTGATTATAGAAGACGAAAAAGAACTGCGCCTCACCCTGCGACAGTTCCTCGAACAAGAACACTTTTTGGTGGAAACAGCGAAAGACTACCCTTCGGGGCTAGCTAAACTTGCCGACTACGACTACGATTGCATTCTCTTGGATATTATGTTGCCCAACGGTAGCGGTATGCAATTGCTCGACGAGCTTAGGGCGATGAAAAAGAACCATTCGGTGCTTATCATCTCGGCGAAAGACTCAGTAGAGGACAAGGTGCTCGGACTCGAAAAGGGTGCTGACGATTATCTTGCAAAACCTTTTCACCTCGCTGAACTCTTGGCTCGCGTCAAATCAATTATACGGCGCAAAAACCAGCAAGGTGAAGAAGTGATTACCCTCAAAAACGTACAGCTCTTCCCCGAAACCCGTACCGTGAAGGTAGGCGATACAACGCTTACTCTCAACCGAAAGGAATACGACCTGTTGTATTACTTTATCATTCGTCCTGAACGTTTGGTGGAGAAAACTACCCTTGCCGAAGCCGTCTGGGGAGACTATATCGACCAAGTGGATAGCCTCGATTTTATCTATTCGCAAATAAAGAATCTCCGCAAAAAGCTCAAAACTGCCGAAGCCGAAATAGATCTGCAAGCGGTTTATGGCATTGGTTATAAATTGGTTTAACTATGAAAATATCACTGAAAAACTACACCTTGCGCTACCTCACACTCACCTTTTTGCTCATCTTGGCGGTGTGGACGGCGGTGTTCTACGCTTATATTTTAGACGAGGTGTACGACAATATCGATGACGGACTGAAAGACAAGAAGACGCTTATTATTCAAAATATCCTTCGCCACCCCGAACTGTTAAAGATAAATGAATTTGGTATCGAGGACTTTAGAGTGTACCCCTCACAAGAAGATTTCTCCGACCATAATATCCTTAGCAATGCCCTTTTCTATATGCCTTTTGATGATGAAGACGAGCCATATAGGGTACTCAAAACCAGCTTCTACGACCGCGATATGAACCCTTATACGCTTGAAATACGCACCTCTACGGTAGAAAAAGACGATTTGTTGTTCAATTTAGCCATTGCGTTGGGGGTATTGTATGTGGTGTTGGTACTCTCAATGTATCTTGTCAATCTGTTAGTTATCAACAAAATATGGAAACCTTTCAAGGGGATACTCACAGCTATTCGCCAATATGAAGTAGAGAATAAAACCAAACTACAGCCCATAGTTACCGATGTAATTGAGTTCAACGTGTTGCACGACAATATCCAGCAAATGTGGCAACGCAACGAAGTGGTATTTGAAGAACAGAAAGTGTTTATTGAGAACGCTTCACACGAATTGCAAACACCCTTAGCTATTACTCTCAACAAATTAGAACTATTAACCGATGACCCTTCACTGACCGAAAAGCAATTAGTTCAGCTCAGCGAAGTCAAGCAGTCGCTAATGCGAATGACTCACTTAAACAAGTCGCTACTGATGCTCACCCGCATAGAAAATCACCAATACAAGCAAGCTGAGAGCATATCGTTTCAAGCGCTCACAGCAACTATTATAGAAGATCTCAGTGATTTAATAGCCTTTAAAGAATTGAAAATTACGGTGAAAGAAGATAGTGATTTTCAAGTGGAAATGAATAAGGATTTAGCAACGGTACTCGTGTCGAACTTATTGCGTAATGCCATTAAATACACCGAAAAGGGAAGGGAGATACAAGTCCGTTTAGAAGAAAACTGTTTTCAAGTGAAGAATACTGCCAAAGACGGAATACGCTTAGACCCCAGCAAGATTTTCCAGCGCTTCCACAAAGGGCAACAGGACGCTACTTCCACCGGCTTAGGCTTAGCTATTGTAAAGTCTATCGCCGATAGTTATCAATTGCAGGTGAAGTATAGTTTTGAAGAGGAAATGCACTGTTTTACTTTAAAGAAGAAATAAAAAACAAAGGCTGTCCGAAAAACTATAACAGCATAAACTCTTCGGACAGCCTTTAATCATTAACCACTAATCATTAATCATTAATAAAATAGGGCAGTGGTCGCTATGTTTAGCCTCGGGGAGAATAAGTGCGCGCTCCATACGGTTTTCTAAGGGTGTAGATACCAAGTGATAATCGATGCGCCAACCCTTATTGTTGTTGCGAGCATTCGCACGATAGCTCCACCACGAGTACTGATGTGCTTCTTTGTGGAAATAGCGAAAACTATCAATAAAACCACTCTTCATAAACTTATCCAACCATTCGCGCTCTACGGGAAGAAAGCCTGATACATTGGCATTTCGTATGGGGTCGTGAATGTCTATCGCCTCGTGACAGATGTTATAGTCACCACAAATAACGAGGTTAGGTATCTTCTGTTTCAGTTTGTCTATGTACTTTTTAAAGTCAGCCATAAAAGTCAGTTTGAAGTCAAGACGGTCAGGGTTTGTACCTGAGGGCAAGTACAGACTCATTACTGAGAGCGTCTCAAAATCGGCGCGAAGCACCCGTCCTTCCCTGTCCATATAGTCGATACCCGTACCTACTTCCACGTGCTTAGGTTCTATTTTAGAGAGTATCGCTACGCCACTATAACCTTTCTTCTCTGCACTGTGGTAATACTGATATTTATACCCCAATTCCGAAAAAACTTCCGTAGGGATTTGGTCTTCTGTAGCTTTAATTTCTTGCAAGCACAACACATCGGGGTTAGCGCTTTTCAGCCAGTCGGCAAAGCCTTTCGTAAGCGCTGCCCTAATGCCATTTACGTTATAACTGATAATTTTCATTAGTAGCCCGTTCCTTTTTCTCCTTTTAAGATAGCAATACCGTTCGATGTGCCAATGCGTTGTACCCCTAAGTTCACGTACTGCATAGCTGTTTCGTAGTCGCGTATACCTCCTGAGGCTTTTATTTTTGCCTTGTCTTGCACACATTCTTTCATTAGTTTCACATCAGCAAGGGTAGCTCCTCCTGAGCCAAATCCTGTAGAGGTCTTTACAAAGTCCGCTTTAGCATCAAGAGCCATACGGCAAGCCAAGCGTTTTTCTTCGTCAGTGAGGTAGCAGGTTTCGAGGATTACTTTTAGCACTCTATTCTCACCTACACAGCGTTTCAGCGATATAATTTCGTCTAACACTTTGTTCACTTCACCAGATTTTAACAAGCCTACGTTTAGCACCATATCAATCTCGTCGGCGCCATCAGAGAGAGCTTCACCCGTCTCAAAGTATTTTGCTTTAGCCGACATTGCTCCTAAGGGAAAGCCTACCACGCTACACACCTTGATATCAGTGCCTGCTAAAAATTTCTTAGCTGTTGTTACATAACAGCTATTCACACATACCGAATAAAAATCGTACTCCACTGCTTCTTTGCAAAGGGTCTCAATATCCGCAATGGTAGCCGTTGCTTTTAGAAGCGTGTGGTCAATTAGTTTGTTTAATTCCATATTGTTTTAGTTAAAAGTTAAAACTGAAAAGAGTCCAACCGATTCTTTTCTATTTGTCAATTCTTATTTGTTCTTGCACTCGTGTTATTACAACTTTCTTCTTAATAGTTGTAAGTAAAGGGAAGTCTAACGCACTTACTTCTGTTTGAAATCTTACAATTTCTGCCTACGTAGCTCTAAATATTTTTGGCAAAGGTAGATATTTTTTTTCTAACAACAAAGATAGTAAAGCGAATCTAAGGATTAAAAAGAGTAATTATCTCTAATTTACAATATTGTGATTGCTTTTGCGTCACATTTCTCGTCATTCATCATTCGTCATTTCTTCCCTTTTCCGTCACACTCCCTTCTAGTGCCTATGGCCTAAGGCCTAGTGCCTCTTTCTCTTTCTTTCGCCTCGAAACCCCGTTTTTAACATTTTTATTATTGTTGTATTACACTATTAATCAATTATTTGCATATCCTTTCTATACCAATCGTCCAAGATTCGTA
>NZ_KB291538.1:4172-11196 GCF_000318315.2 Capnocytophaga sp. oral taxon 324 str. F0483
AAAAAACCTTTTTTATCACTACCCATTTGCTAATTTCCAAATTCTCTCATTTTCTAATTTTCTATGCCCGTAGTGCTACGACCTTTGCCAAAGTTAAATAAACTGACAATCTCTCCGCTAGTGCGTTTCTTGTAGCCTTCACCCCATTTTCTCATTTTCTAATTTTCTAATTCTTATTTATCTATTATAAAATTTGCTCATTAATAAATTAATTCATACCTTTGCACCCTTGATTCGATATTAAAATTATGGCAGAAGAATTATATAACGAACAACAAAATTCAGCTGAATATTCAGCAGACAATATCCAATCCCTTGAAGGAATGGAACACGTGCGTATGCGCCCCTCAATGTACATCGGCGATGTGGGCACGCGCGGGTTGCACCACCTTGTATACGAGGTGCTCGATAACTCTATCGACGAAGCGCTCGCAGGCTATTGCGATACTATTTCGGTAACCATTAATGAGGATAATTCTATCACCGTGGAAGACAACGGTCGCGGTATCCCAGTAGATGTCCACAAGAAAGAAGGCGTTTCTGCCCTTCAAGTGGTAATGACTAAAATCGGTGCCGGAGGTAAGTTCGACAAGGGTTCTTATAAGGTATCGGGTGGTTTGCACGGGGTAGGAGTTTCCTGCGTAAATGCCCTTTCCGACCATCTTACTGCTACCGTATACCGCGACGGAAAAATATGGCAACAAGAGTACCAACGCGGGGTAGCGATGTACCCTGTAAAACAAGTGGGCGACACCGATAAACGCGGTACTAAGGTTACTTTCCACCCCGATGAAGTAATCTTTGAACAAACTATTGAATACAAATACGATACCCTCGCAGCCCGTATTCGCGAGCTCGCTTATTTAAATAAAGGAATTACTATCACCCTTACCGACCTTCGCAATAAAGACGAAAAAGGTAACTTTATCACCGAAAAATTCTATTCACAAAACGGACTAAAAGAGTTCGTTAAATTCCTCGATGGCAACCGTATGCCTATCATCGGAAACGTGATAGCTATGGACGGTGAAAAGAACGGTATCCCTGTGGAGGTCGCTATGATTTACAACGATTCATATAACGAGAACCTACACTCTTACGTCAATAACATCAATACTTCCGAAGGAGGTACTCACTTGCAAGGTTTCCGTATGGGGCTCACTCGTACCCTCAAAGCCTATGCCGATAAATCAGGCTTGCTCGAGAAGATGAGTAAAGATAAAAAGAACCCTGTGGAGATTGAAGGTGATGACTTCCGTGAAGGGCTTACCGCTGTCATTTCGGTAAAAGTAGCCGAACCTCAATTCGAAGGACAGACAAAAACCAAACTCGGTAACCGCGAAGTAACCTCAGCCGTATCTCAAGCCGTAGGACAAATGCTCGAAGATTATCTCGAAGAAAATCCTAACGATGCCAAAACCATTGTCGAGAAAGTGATTTTGGCTGCTCAAGCACGTCAAGCAGCGCGCAAAGCTCGTGAGATGGTACAACGTAAGAGCGTGATGAGTGGTGGCGGTCTTCCTGGTAAACTCGCCGACTGTTCTGAAGAAGATCCAGAAAAATGCGAACTTTTCTTGGTTGAGGGAGACTCAGCGGGTGGTACAGCTAAACAAGGACGTAACAAAGATATCCAAGCGATACTACCCCTCAGAGGTAAAATCCTCAACGTCGAAAAAGCAATGCAACACAAGGTGTTCGATAGCGATGAAATTAAGAATATCTATACCGCTTTGGGTGTAACTGTGGGTACTGAAGAAGATGCCAAAGCACTTAATTTGAGCAAGCTCCGTTACCATAAAGTGATTATTATGTGTGATGCCGATGTAGACGGTTCACACATCACGACTCTTATCCTTACGTTCTTCTTCCGCTATATGCGCGAACTTATAGAGAACGGACACGTGTATATTGCCACACCACCGCTCTATTTAGTAAAAAGCAAAAACAGCAAACGCGAAGAGTACGCTTGGAACGACAAACAACGCGATGCGCTTTCAGCTGAAATGGGCAATGTGAATATCCAGCGTTATAAAGGTTTGGGTGAAATGAACGATCACCAGTTGTGGGATACCACGATGAATCCCGAACACCGCACCCTTCGCCAAGTAACCATCGACAACGCTACTGAAGCCGACCGCGTATTCTCTATGCTGATGGGTGATGAAGTACCACCACGTCGTGAGTTCATCGAGAAAAATGCTAAGTACGCTAAAATCGATGCGTAGTTATAGTATAACAAGCAATAAAAAAGCGCAACACTTGGTTACAAGTGTTGCGCTTTTTTTAACCATTAATCGTTAACTTCTTACCATTGTAGCAAGTTTTTCTCCCGTATATTCATCTATTTGAGTGAGTACTTCGTTTATTACCGAAGACTCTTTGCCATCTTCGCTCCACAAGCCTCCTTTGAAGTAGAGTTTTTCATCTTTAAACTCAGCAAAAGCTCCAATAGGTGCTGTACAGCCACCTTCTAAAGCGCGAAGAAAATCGCGTTCTAATTGAGTGGCTATATAAGTATAATCGTCGTGGAGAGGGAGTAGTTTCTTCTGCAAAGCTACGTTATCCTCACGCACCACCACTACGATAGCTCCTTGCGCAGGTGCAGGTAGCATCCAATCCAGCACCAAGTGTTTTTCAGGTAATTTATTAATGCGTTCCAAGCCCGCAGCAGCAAAGATAGCCCCATTCCAAGGGTTATCGGTGAGCTTTTGCAAGCGGGTATTTACATTCCCCCTTAAATTCTCTATCTTATGATGCGGGTAGCGGTGTAACCATTGCGCCTTGCGTCGTAAACTGCTGGTGGCTATAGTTGCTATTTCAGCCTCCAAAAACGAAAGGTCACCCTTGTATACTAATACATCGTGAGGATTCCCGCGCTTGAGCACTGCCCCTACCACAATTCCTTCAGGTAAAGCCGTGGGTACGTCCTTCATACTATGTACGGCAATATCTATTTTGCCATTGAGCAAGGCAATATCCAGCGCTTTGGTAAAGATACCGGTAACCCCCATTTCGTAGAGTGGTTTGCTTAGCTCTATATCTCCGTGAGATTTAGTGCTTACTATCTCAGTGTGATACCCTAAGGTTTTTAATTGGTTTTGTACCGTTTTAGCTTGCCAGAGAGCCAACTCACTATCGCGTGTACCTATGCGTATGGTGTTCATTGTATTGAATTTAGAGCGACAAAAGTACAAAATAATTATCAATTAGCAATTGAGAACTGATAAATTTGCTAATTACCAAATTATTTGTATCTTTGCCCAAAACAAGACAATATTAATATGCTAAAATTACATATTACAAACGAAACTGATCAATTAGAAACTGTGATTTTAGGCACAGCTATTAGCAATGGACCTACTCCAAAGCTCGAAGAAGCCTACGACCCTAAATCGGCGGAGCATATCAAAGCGGGTACTTATCCCATAGAAAAGGATATGGTTGCTGAAATGGACGCTTTTTGTGCAGTACTCCAAAAATACGGCGTAACCGTTTATCGCCCTGAAATCATTACTGACTGCAACCAGATATTCACTCGCGATATCGGTTTTGTGATTGAAGATACTTTTATCAAAGCTAATATACTACCCGATAGACAAGAAGAATTTCAGGCTATTGAGTACATCGTAAAACAAATAGACCCTAAAAAAGTGATAACCCCTCCTGCTGATGTACATATTGAAGGGGGCGATGTAATGCCCTGGAACGACCATATTTTCATCGGGACTTATAAAGGGGAAGATTATAAACAGCAAATTACAGCTCGTACTAATGTAGCAGGGGTGGCTTTTATTCAAAAGCTCTTCCCTCAGAAAAAGGTAAAGGAGTTTGATTTGGTGAAATCACAAACTGAGGCGCGCGATAATGCCCTCCACCTCGACTGTTGCTTCCAACCGATTGGTAAAGACAAAGGAATTATCTACAAAGGCGGTTTCCGCTGTGAAGCTGATTATCAGTATTTGGTAGACCTCTTTGGCAAAGAGAATCTCTTTCATATAGAGCGAGAGGAAATGTACCATATGTTTAGCAACATCTTTTCTATTAGCCCAGAGGTGGTGGTTTCTGAAAAGAATTTTACACGCTTGAATAACTGGTTGCGCTCACAAGGCTTCACCGTAGAGGAAATACCGTATGCCGAGATTGCCAAACAAGAGGGATTGCTAAGGTGCTCTACTTTGCCTCTCAGTCGCTGTGGCAATTAACAAATAGACAAAATGATAAAAAGACTAATTATTTAGATTGTTTACATATTTTATTTTTTTAGAATAAAAGTTCGTCGTATCTTATGTGATTTACGGCGAACTTATTATTTTTGCGCTTGCGAAACACAACTACTGATAGTATCAATTACTAAAAAACTATGTCACAACCTACTATATCTAAGAATAAAACCTTTTACTGCATTGGGCTCAGCTACCAGAAAGCTGATGCAACGATGCGTGGAATGTTTAGTCTTACCCCTGAAAACAAAGACCAATTGCTCTCCCAAGCTAAAAGTGAAGGCTTTGAGGAGCTATTGTTGATTTCTACTTGTAATCGTACGGAGCTCTATGGTTATGCCGAACACCCTTTTCAGCTGATACAACTGCTCTGTGAAAATTCTAATGGGTCGGTAGATGATTTTCAGAAAGTGGGTTACGTAACAAAAAACAAAGAGGCTGTGCATCATCTTTTTGAAGTAGGTACAGGTTTAGATAGCCAGATTCTTGGGGACTTTGAGATTATAGGGCAGATAAAACAAGCCTTTAATCTCTCGCGCGACAAAGGTCTCGCCAATGCTTTTTTGGAGCGATTGATGAATTGTGTTATTAACGCCAGCAAGCGTATCAAGAACGAGACGGCGCTTTCTTCAGGAGCAGCCTCAGTATCGTTTACGGCGGTGCAGTATATTATGCAGAATATACCTGAGGTGTCGCAAAAGAATATTCTTCTATTTGGTGTAGGCAAGATAGGTCGCAATACGTGCGAAAACCTCATCAAGCACACTCAAAACGAACATATTACTCTTATCAATCGCACGCGCGAGAAAGCAGAACAAATAGCGGGTAAGTTTAATGTAATAGTTAAAGATTTTAACGAGTTACGAAATGAAATTAGCAAAGCAGATGTACTCATAGTTGCCACAGGGGCTGCTACTCCTACGGTGTATAAAGATTTTATCAATCCGGCTCAACCGATACTCATTTTAGACCTTTCTATTCCTAAGAACGTGGAGGAACAAGTGGCAACACTCCCCAATGTAACCCTTTTGCATATGGACGAGCTTTCTAAGCGCAAAGACGAAGCCTTAGAGCGTAGAAAAGAAGCGATTCCACAGGCTTTGGAGATTGTAGAAGAGGTAAAAGAAGAGTTTTTCCAATGGTTAGATAACCGCAAGTTTGCGCCTACTATCAAAGCGTTAAAAGCGAAACTTGAAAGCCTTAAAGAAGCTGAAATGGACTTCCAGCGAAAGAAAATTGAAAACTTTAACGAGCAACAAGCTGAAATGATAAGTAACCGCATCATTCAGAAGATAACCACACAATTTGTAAACCACTTGAAAGATACCTCGTCAATAGATGAAAGTATCAGTTGGGTACAAGAGGTGTTTCAGTTAGAAGTATAAGACATCTATATAAGAAAAATAAAAAAGACTGCTACATAGCAGTCTTTTTTATTTTTTAAGTATTCAGATAAGGATAATCAAAATTTATTTAGAAGACGGATTCGTCGTCAATAAGTTTTAAAACATTTAAGTATTTAGAGGAGCTGAGGTATTTTGCATCGTTGTAATAAGCAAAAATCATTGTTTTTTCTTTGATAGTTTCAATGACTTGTTTATATATATTTTCGGGCAATACAGGGCAACCTAAACTTCTGCCCATACGCCCCGTACGAGCTATATAATTTTCATTGGCGTAATTGGCAGTGTGGATAACTACTGCACGTTTGGCTAAGTTACTATTATAGCCTTTTTCATCGCCGTACAACATTAGGCTAAATCCTTTACTACCGATGTAAGTGGCACCTGTAATGTAAAAGCCTATACTGCTTTTGTTAGATTCCATTGCATCTGAAAAAGAGGAGGACTTTATTTCTCCACTATTTCTACCGTGTGCTACATAGGTGTAATACACTATTTTCATCTTCTCTAAGTCGATGGTATAAAAGCGCTTAGAGCTACTATCTTTTGTAAAATCAATAATAGAAAAGAGGTCTTTTTCGTTTAAGCGGTGTTGCTTTCTGAGAGATTGATAGCCTATATAAGCGTAGCGAAAAGCTTCGAAGCTAAGGTCGTATTGGGTGGCGTTTAGCTCGTTATACAAATCTTTAATGTTAAGTTCGACTTTTTTTAAGGCTAATAGTTTTTCTTTGCTAAGATGGGAATTTTGGGCGTGTACGAAATACAAAAAACTGCTTAATACAAAAATAAGGAATAAGAAAAAATACTTTTTGTTCATAGTGTTGTTGTTCGAAACATTTTTTAATTGTTAAATAAGAATTCATTGCGGGTGCAAAGGTAGTATATTTTTTTTACGTTGTATCAGAAAGGTAACACTTTAACATTTATTTAACACGTTTGAATAATTTCCACAATACCCATAAGAAGTAGCGTAATAGCCTTTGTGATGGTTGATAGCAGTATTTTTCAGCCACACCATAACGCAATAATTGTACCAATTTGATGTTGATAATGCCAAAAATTAGGAAATGAGGAAATGAGGAAATGAGGAAATGAGGAAATGAGGTGGAGTTTACAAAAACGTGCTAGTGTATTGATTGTTAGTTTATTCAACTTTGGCAAAGTTTAAAACTTTGCCAAAGGTCGTAGCACGACGGGCATAGAAAATTATAGAATTAGGAAATTTGGAGATTAGCAAATGGGTAGTGATAAAAAAGGTTTTTTGACGGGTCTGACTTGTCGGACAAATTGGACTGGTCTGAGTTATCGGAGGAAAACGAAAAATATAAAAAGTGGGTTGGAAGGATTTTTGGCAAAAAAAGGCTGTAAGGAGGGCGGGGGTAGCTTATAGAGAGCTTATAG
>NZ_KB291539.1:0-31403 GCF_000318315.2 Capnocytophaga sp. oral taxon 324 str. F0483
TCTTCCTTCGTCATTTGTTCGTTCTTCCTTCGTCTTTTGTTCGTCTTTTCATTATCTGCCTATCGTGCTACGACTGCCCGTGCGGCTCGCACCGTCTTTCCTATAAGCTTCTCCTAAATTAACCATTAACCATTATCTTTTACCTCCAATCTTACTCCCTTTAATTCTTCAATTTGTTGTAATAGCCTATGAATAATCTCCAACCCAGCCATATTCACTTCAAGGTCGTAATGCCAATTAGTAAAACGTTCAAAAGCCGAAAGCTGGTCGTAATGCAGGTAAGTAGTGTTGTCAATCACTTCCGTTTCTATAAGTCCACTTGATTCTAAATCGTCAAAGAATGTGATTTCTATATTGTACAAACGAACGATGTCTTCTCTTGAAATTCTATCTTTCATAATTATGAATTTTTAAGTTGTTCAAATAATGCTTTTTGTTGTTCCGTAAGATTTTTAGGCAATTGTACTTGATAGGTTACAAAAAGGTCCCCAAACGTGCCTTCTTGCTTGTACACAGGAAAACCTTTACCTTTTAAGCGCACCGTAGTGCCATTTTGTGTCTCAGGAGCTACTTTCATTTTCACTTTACCACTGAGGGTGTCTATCTGCACTTCGCCACCTAACATAGCTGTATATAGGTCGATATTTACAGTAGTTTTCAAATCGTTGCCATTGCGTTCAAACTGAGCGTCGGGTTCAATATGGAAAGTGATATACAAATCACCGTTAGGTCCTCCGTTATATCCTTCGTATCCGTGACCCTTTAGCTTAATTTGCAACCCTTCATATACCCCCGCAGGTACTGTAATGCGTATATTCTTGCCGTTCACCGTAAAAGTACGTTGCTGAGCAGTTGCCACTTCTCGCAGTGGTAGCGACATATCCGCAAAAATATCCTGTCCTTTAAACTTACCTGAGGCACTACCGTAACCTCTACCAAATCCCGAAGTCCGTCCGCCAAACATATCTCTGAAGAAATCAGAATAGTCTCCCTCAGAGTAGTTACCTCCGCCAAAGCCTTCAAATCCTCCAAAACCACCTTGGGAGCGTTGCTGTTGTTGGGCTTTTTCGTATTCTTCTCCGTATTTCCAGTGTTCGCCATACTTGTCGTATTTAGCACGGTTTTCAGGATTGCTAAGTACTTCGTTAGCCTCGTTAATCTCTTTAAATTTCTGCTCTGCCGTCTTATCGTTAGGGTTCATATCAGGGTGATACTTGCGCGCCAACTTGCGGTAAGCCTTCTTTATATCATCTTGGGTAGCAGTTTTTTCTACCCCTAAGGTTTTATAGTAATCTATCATCTCTAATAATTTAACAGTCGCAAAGATACTACTTTATTTGATATATTTTATATACAAATGATAAAAAAATAGGAAGAGATGGACTTATCTCTTCCTATGATTGTGTTTTTGCTTAGGTTCTAAGGCAAGCGTTGGTACAAGCAACAGTGGTGTAACTTATTGTACACTTCGTCGTCAGCGCGCTCTTTCCCTGCGTCGTGTCCTACTTTGGCAATAGCTTTTTGTACATCGCTTTCGCTACATTTGCGTTCGTCAAAAATAAGAGTCATATTCCCACTCTTGATGTTCCAATTAGCGCTCTTTACGCCTTTTACGCTGTAAGCTGCTTTTTCTATGCGCGCTTTGCACTGTTCACAATTACCTCCTACGGCAAACTCTACTTTCTTGTTTTTGTTAGGTGCTTGTTGAGCACTTGCGGTAGTGAGTCCAAAGAAACTCAAAGCTACCCATAATAAAATACGTGTTTTCATTCTGAAAAATACTTATTAGTTGTTCGTTTTTAGTCATTAATCGTTAGCTTTCTAACCACTAACGATTATTTGCTAATTATAGAATTTTAAATCTTAGTCCTGCGTAATACATCTGTCCGAAAGCAGGAGCGTACTGTATAGTACTATCAAAATACGCACCAAAAGGGTCGTTGGCAGCCAAAATTCCGTTCTCTTGTTTATAATTGGTGATATTTTCACCGCCTACATATATCTCAAAAGTCTTAGAGAATACTTTGGTGATTTGGGCATTGAGTGTAGCAAATGAGGGAGCGTAATCGCTAAGCCTATAAACCACTGGGTTCGTAGCCGTAGTAGGTAAGTGTTGTTCTCCTAACCAATTGAAGGTTACATCAAACTTCCATTGCGAATGGTTGTTCTCGTGACGCTCAGGAGTCTCGTAAGCTACATTGGCAAACCAACGGTGTTTTGGGGTAAGGGTCTTCTCCAATTGTCCTTTGGTAAACTGTGTTTGCACATCGTAATACTTGTAGGCTGCTTTAAAGTCCAAACCTTTGGCAGGTGTGATGCTAAACTCAGCTTGTAAAGAGTTAGCAAAGCTATTACCATTCAGGTTATAAAACAAGGCTTGTTGGGGTGAGTTATCCAAATCTACTACTACTTGATTGTCAAAATCAGTGCGGTAGAAGTCTATGGAGAACTCAGCGTTCTTGCCCAATACTTTAAACGCTTGCAAAAAGCTCACGCCGTAATTCCAAGCGATTTCAGGGTTCAAACCGTAGAGCTTACCACCATCACCTCCTACGATAGTAAACTCTCGTGCAGAAGCCAAGAGCTGTTGGTTCTCAGCAATCACATTAGCAGCTCGTTTGCCTCGTCCTGCCGATACTCTAAAAGTAGCTTGCTTCCAAGGATTGTAACGCACGTGCAAGCGTGGAGTGATAAAGTTTCCTAAGTGATTATGACTGTCCGCGCGTACCCCTGCCACAAAACTGAAGTTGCTCAAATTGTCGTAAGTGTATTCAAAGAAGGCACCCACCGAGCGGTCTACACGTGAAAAATCCTCTGTGAGAGCCCTAGTACTAAGCATCTCGTTGTAATCGTCGTAAGTACCGTTGAGCCCTGTGGCAAACTTGTGCTTGGTATTGGTGATGATAGAGTTGTATATCAAGTTGCCATACCAACTTTTTTGGTGTATATCATAGCGATTCAAACCAAAGTAGGAATCCTGCTTGTGCGATTGAAAAGAGTTCTGTAAGCCTATGCTCTTATAAGGTGTATCAGGAAATACATACCCTATTTTGTTAGATGCGCTGAGGCGTTCGGAGTTTACTTCACTGCCCCAAGTATTAGTAGTCCCTTTGTCAGTCAGCGGATTAAAGCGCAATTCACCTGCCTGGCGCTCATCTTTCATATAATGGAGGTTCAAAAAACCTACCCAACCCTTTTGAGCATCGGCGTACTGCCAACGATTCAACAAGTTGATTTGGTTACCTATCGGGTTATCTATAAAACCATCGTGATTGTGGTCAGCTTTTTGCTGACGCACATTGCCGTGAGCAAAGAGGGTAGTCGCCCATTTATCAGAGAGCTTTTTATTCGTATGTGCATTGATTTCGTAGCGGTTATCCTCCGATGCGTATAAGTTCAAGAAAAAAGGAATGGCACTGATAGGTTTCTCTATTTCATAATTGATTTGCCCTGAAATACTCTCATACCCGTTAATCACACTCCCTGCTCCTTTGGTAATCTGGATACTCTCAATCCACGTACCAGGCACAAACGAGAGTCCGTAGGCTTGCGAAGCTCCGCGCATCGTAGGGATATTCTCCTCTGCCATTAGTATGTACGGACTGGTCAAACCTAACATCTTTATTTGTTTGTTACCCGTAACGGCGTCCGAGAAGTTCACATCAATCGACGGATTGGTAGAGAAACTCTCCGATAGGTTGCAACAAGCGGCTTTCAGCAGTTCCCCACTGCTCATTGTGTGCACATCGGCTACTTGCCACTGCGATTTCATTGTATTAGCACGTTTGTAGCTTACAACTACTTCTTCCAAAGTAGTTTCAGGCTCTAACTGAATGTGTAAGGGTGCATTACCGCTTACTTTCACAGTTTTCTTTTTATATCCTACATAGCTTGTTACCAAAGTAGAACTTCCCTCAGGTCGTTTCAAGGTAAAAGCTCCTTCGTTATCAGTAGAAGTACCTATTTGGGTACCTTCCCAATATACATCAGCACCTATAAGTGGTGTGTTGTTTTCATCGACTACAGATCCTTTGCTAAAATTTTGAGCAAAGAGCGACAAGGGCAACAATAGCCCTAATAAAAAGATATATTTTTTGTACATTATTGTTCTGTTTTATTCAGTTCAGGAATTAGAATTTAAGGATTAGAAAACAGAGGTAAAGGAGTTTACTTCTTACCTCTTATCTCTTATCTTTTCCCTGAATAAAACACTCTCTGGCAGTACAATTCGTACAGAGGCGGAGCATTCAGCTGTGTAAAGAAATCAGTAGTGATAGATTTCTTTACCGTCTCAGTAATGCTTACCTCCTCTAATATGGGTAGGGTAGGGGGAGCTATTACAAAGGGTTGTAATTGCAATTCCAATACCTTTACTACCGATGTACTATCAGAAATAGAAGAAGTGATAGATGTGTCGTCACAACATTTTTTATGTGAAGTTTCTGTTTCGTTCTCATCGTCATCCGAAGCACAGCAAGAGTCCATTGTAGTACAGTCTTCCTCTTCTCCAATCGCAGAAGTAGGGTACTCTAAGGACACTGACGATAAGGTTTCTTTGCAATAATGAAAAGTAATCGCCCACCCTGAATTGGAGAACAGGATAAGCGCTGATAATAATATGTTGATAAATTTTCTTTTCATTGCGGGGGCAAAGATACGACAATTTTTTATATTTCGTTTCTAAAGATAGTATTTTTTAATAAAAACTCAAGAAGTAATAAAACCACAGCAATTATCGCTAAGGGTCTGAATTTCTCATCTACCTCAGTGTATTTAAACTCTTCAATCTTGGTAGTCTCCATCTTGTTGATTTCATTGTAAATCTGTTGGAGCTTTTGGTTGTCAGTGGCACGAAAGTATCTCCCGTGTGTTACTTCAGCTATCTTTTTCATTAGAGGCTCATCTATTTCCACTTGTAACATACGGTACATTATGCTACCGTCAGGATTGAGTGCGTAAGGAGAGAGCGCCGTTCCATTGGTGCCTATCCCTATTGTATATACTCTAATACCATACTCAGCAGCCAACTCAGCTGCGGTTTGTGGGTCTATAAACCCTGTGTTGTTCACCCCATCGGTAAGGAGGATAATAACTCTACTCTTGGCTTTACTTTCTTTGAGTCGGTTTACAGCCGTTGCCAGTCCCATACCGATGGCTGTACCGTCTTCTATTTGTCCATAAGTAAGTTCCGAAAGAGCGTTTAAGATAATACCTTTATCCGTAGTCACAGGAGTTTTAGTATAACTTTCCCCTGCGTAGATAACAAGTCCAATACGGTCGTTAGGACGGTCTTTTACAAATTGTGAAGCTACCTTTTTTAGTGCTTCAAAACGGTTAGGCTTTAAGTCTTTTGAAAGCATACTCGCCGATACGTCTATTGCCATTACAATATCTATCCCATCAGTAATCTTTGTGTGTGCATTTTCTGAATGGGTTTGTGGGCGTGCTAATGCTATAATTAGTAAGGCTACTGCCAATAAGCGCAAGGCAAACAAAGAATGGTATAAATGGTCTTTCCACGAACTCATCTTCTTAAAAGCGATAGTGGAAGATATAGTTACATTCGGTTTAGATTTTTTATTCCAATACCAATACCACGCCACCATTAGTGGTAAGACTAATAGTAACCAAAAGAACTGTGGATTGGCGAAAGTAATATTTTTAAGCATATTATTCTGTTTTAAATACAATAGAATTGATAACTCTTTGTGCTATCTTATCGGCGTTAGGTTCGTCTATATGGGTGATAAGAACTTGTTGGAGCGCATTGTTTTCAGTAAAACTGTACAGTTCGTAAGAAGCGCTAAAGTATTTACCTTTCTCGTTAGGAATACTCATTTTGCCAAAAACTTTTATACCTTTTGCACCGCTGGGCGAAGTGTATTCTTCCTGCAAGGTAGTGATGTTCTTCGCCTTAGCTTTATCCAATTGCGAAAGCACTATTTCATTCACCTTTTGTGGGTCTAAGGTAAGTCCACCGCCTTGTTCCTCTTGTTGGGGTGCTGTATGTTGGGCGTCTTTCTTAAAGGTAATGATATTGGTCATTATGTATAAAGGTGAATTAAGACTGCCGTAATAGAAAGTATATTGCTTATCTATAATCGATTTGTATTCCGTTACGTCTACTATTTGCTTGCGAATGAGTATCTCTGGGGTAGTGAGCTCAGTAATAGGATAACCGTAATCACTTGTTACCCACTCGCTGCGATTGATACTCGCATAAGTATTGAAATATTTGTTGTACAAGATACTATATCCCATAAGCAATACAGGAGCTAATACTACAAAACAAAGCGCGACGATAAGAGCCACTCGGTTGCGTCTTTTTCTGCGTTCTCTTATTTTCAGTACGCTCATTGCGAAAGCGTCTTGTGTAGGTACTTCCCCTTCGACTACTATCACAGGGATAGCCTCTTTGGTTTTGATAACCACATTCTCAATGGTCTCACGGTCGTATTCAGCATTGTTGTCCGAGGGCTTACTCTTGGCAAATTTCACCAAGTCGGCATTTTGTAATACTCGTTTGAGGTTGCTGATAGTTTCTTCCGATAAGTGTAGCTTTCCTGCTTCTTGCAAAACATTAATTTTAGCCAGAAGCTCATCTGTGGTACTCTCTTTGGCTAAAATATGCACCTCGTCTTCCAAGTATTCTTTTACAATATCGGTAAGCCGAGTATAATAGGCTTTGTGTTGTGATTCTATAAGGTATTTAGAATTTTGTAAGTCTTTTAGGTCTTGTATGGCGCGCTCAAAAGGAGGTAACTTTTTGCGCTCTTCTTCAGCCGTTAGTTTTCTCTTGCGGAAGACGAAGAAGTATAATCCACCTGCTACTAAAAGGAGTCCTATAATTCCTAAAATAATCCATAACCACATACGTGAAGCCATAGGTGAGGCTACTTCGGTAATAGGTTTAATGTCGTATAAAGGCTGTTTAAGCGTATCTACCGCTACGGTATGTACTTCTACGAGTAGCGAATCGGTATAGTAGTCTTTGTTACTGATGTGTATCCTTTGTCGCGGAATAGTGTACTTCCCTTCATCAAATTGGGTAAGGTAGTAGGCTTTTTCCAAACGAAACTTACCTCCCTCTTTCAAGGTATCAGTAGGGTCGGCTTTTACCATTTCTAGCGGACTAAAACTCTGTCCTTCCGGAAATGCCACAGCCGCATCAGCAGGGGCTTCTACCGATATCTTGTATTCTATCTGTTCTCCTATTTTTATGTTCTTTGTATTAGTCTCTACCTTCACCTCTTGTGCGTAAAGAGTAGGAAATACAAATAATATTAATATGAAATATAATATTCGTCTCATTTTACCGCTTAATACTTAATTTAGTCTCTTACCTCTTATCTCTTACCTCTTATCTATTTTTAAAGTATCCCAACAGCTTTTGGGTATAACTCTCATCGTCCCTACAGCTCACTACCCCTGCACCCGATTTTTGCCAAAGTGTCTCAAAATAGTTCACTGTCTCGTGATATTGTTTTGCATATTCATTTCGCACTGCCGATGAAGCGGTGTTCACACGCATCAGCGCTCCCGTTTCAGCATCTTTTACCATCACATAACCTAAGTTAGGTAGTTCAGTTTCTTTTTTGTCATAAATGCGAATACCGGTAATATCGTGTTTTCTGGCAGCTATCTGTATAGGTTTCTCATAGCCTTTATCCATAAAGTCCGAGAGCATAAACACAATCGCTTTTTTCTTCGTTACCCTACTGAGGAACTGCAAAGCCTCCGAGATATTAGTCTTAAAACTTTTGGGCTGAAACTCTATAAGCTCTCTAATGATGCGCAACACGTGCGATTTCCCTTTTTTAGGGGGAATATACAGTTCTATTTGGTCAGAAAAGAGTATCAAGCCCGTTTTGTCGTTATTCTGTAAAGCTGAGAACGCCAAGGTAGCTGCTATTTCGGTAATCACTTCACTTTTGAATTCCTGTTTCGTACCAAAAAGCTCACTACCGCTCACGTCTATCATCAGCATTAGCGTAAGTTCGCGTTCCTCTTCAAAAACTTTCACAAAAGGCTCGTTGTAGCGTGCCGTTACGTTCCAGTCGATATTGCGAATATCATCACCAAATTGGTACGGACGTACTTCACTGAAAGTCATACCCCGACCTTTGAAGGTAGAGTGATACTCCCCTCCGAAAATATTATCGGAGAGTTTGCGCGTTTTTATCTCTATTTTGCGTACCTTCTTTAATAGTTCTTTAGTATCCAAAATTAATTAACTATTTTAATGCCATTTAAAACTCTCGTAATTGTCTTGTACATCAGCAATTTATCTTTTACCTCCTATGGTACTTCAATGGTATTCACTATCTTGTGAATCATCTCTACTGAGGTAATATTCTCAGCCTCTGCTTCATAGGTAATACCGATACGATGGCGCAATACGTCAAATACTACCGCACGTACATCCTCAGGAATTACATAACCACGACGTTTGATGAAAGCATAACATTTTGCCGCCATTGCCAAGTTGATACTACCACGTGGCGATGCCCCAAAGCTAATAAGTGGTTTAAGTTCTGCCAAGTTGTATTTTTCAGGATAACGAGTGGCAAAAACAATGTCTAAGATGTATTTCTCAATCTTTTCGTCCATATACACCTCGCGCACGGCTGTTTGTGCTTTTAGGATTTGTTCCAAACTCACTGTTTGGTTCACCACTGCGTAACTATTGCTGAGGTTGTCGCGCATAATCTGTTGTTCTTCGTCCAATTTAGGATAGTCGATAACCGTTTTAAGCATAAAACGGTCTACTTGTGCCTCAGGCAGAGGGTAAGTTCCTTCTTGCTCTACAGGGTTCTGAGTCGCCATTACCATAAAAGGAGCGTCTAATTTAAAGGTCGAATCACCAATGGTTACTTGTCGCTCTTGCATTGCTTCCAATAGAGCAGACTGTACTTTGGCAGGCGCACGGTTAATCTCGTCAGCCAATACAAAGTTCGCAAAGATAGGTCCCTTTTTTATAGAAAACTCGTTTTGTTTGATGTTGTAGGTCATTGTTCCTATCACATCGGCAGGCAATAAGTCCGGTGTAAACTGGATACGGCTAAACGACCCGTGTACCGATTTAGCAAGGGTGTTGATGGATAGCGTTTTTGCTAGCCCAGGTACCCCTTCCAAGAGGATATGTCCTTTGCCTAATAACCCGATAAGCAGGGCATTTACCATATGTTTTTGCCCTACAATCACCTTGTTCATCTCATTGGTGAGCGCATCGATAAACACACTTTCACGCTCTATCATTTCGTTTATCTGACTGATATCTACAGATGTTCTTTGTTCCATAGTACAAATTATTTTTTTAGCGTTTTTCTTTAATACAAATACTGTGCCGTCTTGTTATTAGTACAGGTTACAAAAGTATTTTTTTCTTACTAAACTGACAAATATTTTTGTAAAATAATTTTCTAAGCTGTGTTTAATCTCCCTTTACTTTATCTTACATCTTGTCATTGCTTTTGTGTCACTACACTCCCCCTTCGAAGGTAGCCAGCAACAGCTGGGTATGTGTAAAGGGCGATGTTCTAGCATCTTACCTCCGCCTTACATTCATCTTACATTTATAATGTGTTCATTTACCTTTCATTCATTAGTCACTTTTCATTCATTGTAGAGCCACTGTAACCCCGCTGTAACCCCACTCTTTGTCCATCTATCCTATAAGTTTCCTATAATCTTTGTATAATTCCCTACCTCTAATTCACCATTAATCACTAACCATTAACCACTAACCATTAACCATTCATCATTAATAATTAACTTTTTTTGCGTAGCATATAAAAAAGTACTACTTTTGTCGCTCTAATAGCAAAGATATAAGAAATGAAGTTTGAAACTAAAGCCATTCACGGCGTAAGAACTGCCAATAAAAACACAGAAAACTGGGGAAGCACCATCAATATGGCTTCTACTTTCCCTATTGAAGAATACGGTGTAGAACAAGAGTTTGAATACGGACGCGTTTCAAATCCTACTCGTAAGGATTTTGAAAGTCTTATAGCTCAATTAGAAAGTGGCATACACGGATTCGGATTCTCATCGGGTATGGCTGCCATTTCTTCTGTTTTTACAATGTTTAAAACAGGCGACCATTTTGTGTTAGGCTTAGATATCTACGGAGGTACTTATCGCATTATGCACGATATTTTCAATAAATTTGGTTTTGAAGCTACTTTTGTCGATATGACCGACCTAAGCAAAATAGAGAAAGCCATTCGCCCTAATACAAAAGCCATCTTTATAGAAACACCCTCCAACCCTCTGTTAGACGTTACCGATATATGCGGGGTAATAGAAATCGCCAATAAACATAATCTGCTCACTATGGTCGATAATACCTTTATGTCGCCCGTGTTACAACGCCCTTTAGAGTTAGGAGCCGACATAGTATTACACAGTGCTACCAAATATTTAGGAGGTCATAACGATATTATCGCAGGAGCAGTGGTGGTAAATGATGAAACCTTAGCCGAGAAAATACGTTTTGCACAAGTAGCCATAGGGGCATTGCTTTCTCCGTTTGATAGCTGGTTGCTCTTGCGCAGTATGAAAACCCTCAAACTAAGAGTCGAAAAAGCTCAAGCCAATACCCTTAAACTATTAAATTTCCTTAAAACACACCCCGAAGTAGAAAAGGTGTATTATCCTACTGATACACAAAATAAAGGGAAAGCAATACAAGAACGCCAAGCTTCTGGTGGAGGTTCAGTATTTTCTTTTACAGTAAAAACCGAAGCCAAAGCCAAAAAGTTTTTCGAGAGTCTAAAAGTAGCCCTTTTTGCAGTGAGCTTAGGAGGAGTCGAAACATTGGTAACTCACCCCAGTTCACTTACTCACACCGAGTTTCCCGAAGAAGAAAAAGTAGCACGAGGTGTTACCCGTACACTCATCCGCGTAGCAGTAGGAATTGAAGATGCTGACGACCTTATCGCCGATTTTAAACAAGCCTTAGAAAAATAATTTGTAAAAAATTTGCTGTTGATTCATTATTTATTTGTATCTTTGCCCGCTGGAAGAAAAAGAAGCTAACTTGTGAAGACACCCTATTTTAAACAATCTTTTCTTATTGTTTTATTTGCAACACTCATTTTCATTGGACTTAAGAACTGTTTGCCCGCACGTATTTTTCCCGAAACTAAAGCCTCAGGAAGCAATGTAGTAGTAGATAGCTTAATGTTAGAAGCCATTTCAGGTAAAGAAATCGACAAAGTACTCAGCCAAGCCAATGATTCCTTAGCACAAGAACAACGACTTAAAAAGTCCGACCAGTATCTTTTTTCTTTCTTTAAAAAATTAGAAGAGTTAGAACAAACTAAAAATGGTAAAATAAGAATCGCTTATTACGGCGATTCGATGACTGATGGCGACCTCATAGTGCAAGATTTGAGAGCTCTTTTCCAAAACGCTTTCGGGGGGTTAGGAATTGGCTTTTTGCCCATTGCTTCTGAGTCGGCTAAATCAAGAGGAAGCGTATTCCATTCTTATTCCAATACTTGGAAAACCCAATCTTATGTGAATGTAAAACGCCCTAAGCGTCCTTTTGGTGTCTCTGGACAAGTGTTCTTTACACAAGGCAATGGCACGTGGGTACAATATAGGTCATCAAACCAAGCTCATATTAGTCAGTTGTATGCACCAGCATTGTTCTATGGTGCTTCTGGTAATAAAGAAGCAAAAGTAGAAATTGCCTATAACGATACTGTAAGAGTAGTAAAATCATTAGATACTGATAAATTGCTGAATGTATTGCCTTTAACCGAAGGGGCAAACACTAAATCAGTGCGTATTACTTTCTATAAGTCTGATTCTATTCCTATTTATGGAGTGGGCTCAATGCAAGGTAAAGGCGTATATATAGATAACTTTTCAAGCAGAGGTAACTCAGGATTACCCTTATCGCTCTTTAATCCTGATTTAATGAGAGCTTTCGATAGAGCGTTAGGCGGATATGACCTTGTAGTATTACACTTTGGTGCTAATGTACTCAATTACGGTACACTCGATTATTCGTGGTATGAACGCGGAATGACAAAGGTGATTAACCAGATAAGAGCTTGCTTCCCTCATACCTCAATTCTTGTTATCTCTACCGCCGATAAGTCTACTAAAGTAGATATGGAGATGCAAACCGATAAAGCAGTAGTACCTTTGGCAAATGCACAACGGAAATATGCACAAGATACTCGCTCTGGTTTTATTAATTTATATGAACTGATGGGGGGTAGAGGCTCTATGAAACAATGGGTAGAGGCAAATCCACCATTAGCAGGTAAAGACTATACTCACTTTAATCCAAGAGGAGCCAAAAAAGTAGCCCACCTCATCTATAATAAACTTATGGAAGAGTATGAGCACTATAAAGATCCTCGTAATAGTGAAAAAGCCGATGTGTTCCAAGAACGAATAAAAGAAATTCAAACAGTACGAACCGTTACTCCTACTACTCAACCTAATGTAAATAGAACAAGAACACAAACTGTAACAACTCAGCGAGTGCAATCACCAACTACTCAGCGAGTACAAAGTGCGACTACTCAACGAGTGCAAAGTACAACCACTCAACGAGTACAAGGTGCAACAACTCAGCGAGTGCAAAGTACAACCACTCAACGAGTACAAAGTACAACCACTCAACGGGTACAAAGTACAACTACTCAGCGAGTGCAATCACCAACGACTCAACGAGTACAATCACCAACGACTCAACGAGTACAACCATCAACAATTCAGGCAGTACAGAATATTACAAATAAAGTGCATAAAGATACTATTAAAGAAAAAAAAGACAATTTACATAGATAACATAACAAGATAGATAACACACTAAAAAAAAAATAGAACAATGAAAAAGCGAACGCCATTCATAAAGAAACTAATAGCTCCTGTATTGTTTATCATTACAGTAGCCCTCTATTTTAATGTTAATTATACTACAGCTATTAATTTATCTTCACTTACTTCAAAGATAGCAAATATAGAGAATAAAGAAGGAATCGATAAAGATGCCTTCAAGGAAGCTATTCCCCAGCCTTTGGCATATGCTGCAGGTGATGATGACTCTCCTAAGGAGTACAATAATCTGTACAATGCCTCAGCCTTGAACCCTTTTTTCGAAAAGCTTGCTGCTTTGGAGAACTTGAAAGATAGGAAGATTAATATTGTTCATATTGGCGACTCTCACATTCAAGCCGATGTAATGACTAATATTGTAAGACAACGCTTGCAGGAAGAGTTTGGAAATGCTGGTTTAGGCTTGGTATTCCCGTATTCACTTATTAGAACTAATGGGGGACATAATGTGAGCTTTACTTCCAATATCTCTTGGAATAGTGAGAAGAATACTTCTTCTGCAACTGTTGGTATTACAGGTTATTCTCTTTCTACCAGTAACAAGAATTTTGTTATTGAACTGGATTTGAAAAATAAAAACTACACCTTTAATACGGTAAAAATTATTACCCCTAATAACGAACGTTTGTTCGAATTAGCTACCAATGTAGGTAAAGTAGCTCGTTTGAGACCTAGTGTTCCTAAAACACTTTCACACAAAGTAGAGCAAGGGCAAACACTTTATGGTATTTCAAAGAAGTATCACACTTCAGTAGAAAAAATACAACAAGCTAATAACTTAAAAAGCGCACAAATAAGAATAGGGCAAGTATTGCGTATCCCTACTAAAGAGATGGTAGCTTCTACTCCTAAACAAAAAGTAGATTTATCTAATGCTACCATTTTAAACGGTAATTCTTTATATAGCTATTATTCTTATGATAATCTAACCCCTTCCGATAAGGTTTATCTCACAGCCAATACCGAGAGCTCTTCATTTACGCTTAATGGAATTGTCTTAGAAAATGATAAAAACGGAGTTATATATCACAGCATAGGGGTAAATGGAGCTCATTTCTCTGATTATAACAAATCACAGCTCTTTTTCGACCAAATCAAAGCTTTAGAACCTGATTTAATCATTATATCTTTGGGTACTAATGAGGCTTATTGTCGAATGTCAGCAACTCGTTATGACGAAGAGGTAAATAAATTCATAAAAGCAATTCGCTCTCAATATGGTCAATGTCCTATATTGCTTACTACACCTCCGCCTTCTCTTTACAAAAAGAAAAGTCCTAACCCCTTGTGTATGGAATACGCCGATACTCTCATCGATAATTCAGTAAAAGATAATTACAGTGTTTTCGACCTTTATCGAGCTGTAGGAGGAAATGAAGCGATTCAACGCTTTATTCAGCAAAATCTTATTGCTGGTGATCGCATACATTACACAAGAAGTGGCTATACTGAGCAAGGCGCTCTCTTTTATGATGCTTTTATGAGCAATTACTTGAATTATAAAAAACAATATAAACTATCTTTAAAACCCTATCTAAATTGAGTATAGATGCCTTACTGCAATGGTTTATTGATACATTCACAACTGAAAACATCTCTAAATGGTTTGTTGATAATTTCTCATTCACAACCGAACAAGTAAGACAATGGTTCATTTATGACCCTAATCATCCACTATTATTTAATAGTAGTTTGTTTTTAGGGTTATTTTTGGTGTTTTATTTGGTGTATATTATTACCAAAAAACACGCTCATTTCCGTACTGTTTATGTTACCTTATTTTCCTTATTCTTCTATTATAAGGCAGGAGGTAACTTCTTTGTGTTGCTGATAATCTCCTCATTGTTAAATTATTTCTTTGCAGGACAAATCTATAGAAGACAGAATGCCTCATTGCGCAAGTTCTTTCTGGCAGTGAGTATGGTTGCCGATTTGGGTATTTTAGCCTATTTTAAGTATACTAACTTTTTAATTGATAGTCTCAATACACTGCTTCAAAGCAACTTTGCCTTACAAGATATCATCTTGCCTATAGGTATCTCGTTCTATACATTCCAAACAATGAGCTACACTATTGATGTATATCGCCGAGAGATAGAACCTGCTAAATCATTCTTAGATTTTACTTTCTTCGTATGTTTCTTTCCTCAATTAGTGGCAGGTCCTATTGTGCGTGCCAAGGATTTTATACCACAGATATACAAAAAAATAAGCTTAACGAAAGAAGAAACTTCTTTTGCTTTATTCCTTATCATTGGAGGACTGATTAAAAAAGCAGTTATTTCCGATTATATCTCTCTAAACTTTGTAGATAGAGTTTTCGATGCTCCCAACAGTTATACAGCTTTTGAGAACTTAATGGCAGTATATGGCTATTCTCTACAAATATATTGCGACTTCTCAGGCTATTCCGATATGGCTATAGGTTTAGCGCTACTAATGGGCTTCACTCTCCCTATAAACTTCCGTACTCCTTATCAGTCTAAAAATATCACTGAGTTTTGGAGACGTTGGCACATTTCCTTATCTACTTGGCTAAAAGATTATCTTTACTTTTCAGTAGGAGGGAACCGCAAAGGTACTTTTTGGGGCTACTTCTTCCCAACCGTCTTTTTTGCTTCCACTTTGCTATGGGCATTTCATATGCAAGAAAAAACAATGTTGCCTCTTTATATTACCTTAGGGGCTATCGTTGTGTTTGTATTGGCTATACTTATCTCTAAAAACCGACAAAAATCAGTGCGTAGTCATTTCAACCAGATGACGACAATGCTCCTAGGTGGTTTATGGCACGGAGCTAATTTGCGTTTCATTATTTGGGGAGCATTACACGGGTTAGCTTTGGCTGTTCATAAAACCTTTACGGAGTTCTTCCCTAATAAGAATCCTGAGAAAAGAACTTTTTTTAAAGGTATCGCTAATATCATTTTTGTAGTGATTACTTTCCACTTTGTAGCTTTTTGCTGGATATTTTTCAGAGCCAAAGATTTCGATATCGCTTTAAGTGTAATCTACAATATCCAGTCTATAACTTATGATCTTCATCAATTTCAAGTTATTGCCAAGGGCTATCAAAATGTATTTTTGTTAATGGCAATAGGCTTTGTTTGGCACTTTTTCCCTACCAGTTTAAACGAATGGCTTAAAAAGGTATTTGGTGCAATGCCTATTCTCTTTAAAGCAATTATTTTGGCACTTACTTTTTGGGTGGTATATGCCACAGCTTCAAGTGGAGCACAACCTTTTATTTACTTCCAGTTTTAGAAGATATATCTAAGTAAAAACTTAGTTTTTTACTCAAATAGAACAAATAAAAAAGTGATTACTTTCTCTTGAAAATAATCACTTTTTTAGTGTTTATATAGTTGTTCTATCCCAACTATAATACGCTTGCTAACGCTTTGTTTACTTCGCGTACTGCTCCGGTACTTTCAGCAAATTTGGCTTTTTCAGCATCGTTGAGTTTTACCTCTACAAATTTTTCTACACCATTTTTACCGATGATTACAGGTACCCCTACACACACATCCTTTTGTCCGTATTCTCCTTCGAGCAATACAGAGCAAGGGAAGAGTTTCTTTTGGTCACAAGCGATTGCTTGTACTAAAGCTGATACGGCAGCTCCTGGTGCATACCAAGCCGAAGTTCCCAAGAGTTTAGTAAGGGTCGCACCACCTACTTTAGTGTCTTCAGCAACCTGATTGAGGCGGTCAGCACTTAAAAACTCAGTTACAGGCACTCCACGATAGCTTGCCAAACGAGTAAGAGGTAACATACCGCTATCGCTGTGAGCAGCGATTACCATACCATCTACGTCTGAAATCGGACTGTTGAGCGCTTCTGCCAAACGATATTTAAAGCGAGCGCTATCGAGTGCTCCACCCATACCAATAATATGGTTCTTAGGCAACTTAGTAGCTTTATGTACCAAATAAGCCATAGTATCCATAGGATTGCTTACTACAATCACAATCACATTAGGTGAGTATTTTACTAATTGTTCTACAACCGATTTCACAATGTTTGCATTGGTACCGATAAGCTCTTCACGAGTCATACCTGGTTTACGAGGAATACCTGAGGTAATCACAGCTACATCACTGCCTGCTGTTTTTGAATAATCATTGGTTACCCCCACAATACGAGTGTCAAACCCATTGAGGGAGGCGGTTTGCATCAAATCCATAGCTTTACCTTCGGCAAAACCTTCTTTGATGTCAATTAAAACTACTTCAGACGCGAAGTCTTTAATAGCAATGTACTCTGCGCAACTTGCTCCTACGGCACCAGCGCCTACTACTGTAACTTTCATATAATCTATTATTTAAGTCAGGAGAAGCCTCCTGATGGTTATTTTCAAGCAACAAAAGTAAGGACTTTTAGCAAATCCTCCAAATTATCTTTAAAAATATTTTTAACATTCTTTTTACTTTTTCATTTTATGCTATGTGCTTTTTATGTACTTTTGCACTTTCAAAACTAATAAACCATTCAAAATGAAAGACACTTATTTTGTGGTGGGCATCTCCACCGAAGTCGG
Organism: Capnocytophaga sp. oral taxon 324 str. F0483; assembly: GCF_000318315.2. Lineage (NCBI taxonomy): Bacteria > Pseudomonadati > Bacteroidota > Flavobacteriia > Flavobacteriales > Flavobacteriaceae > Capnocytophaga > Capnocytophaga sp. oral taxon 324. The sequence continues at coordinate 17,405 of NZ_KB291539.1, forward strand.
TAAGACCGTCGTTTCGGCTATCCTTACCGAAGCTCTCCAAGCCGATTATTGGAAACCAATCCAATCTGGCGATTTAGAAAACTCCGATACTCATAAGGTAAAACGCCTCATTAGCAACTCCCGGACGGTATTTCACCCTAATAGTTATGGGCTACACACACCTGCTAGTCCACATCTTTCTGCTCAATTAGATGGCGTTCGTATTGAGCTTTCCAAAATTGTGCGCCCTACTACCGATAACACATTAATTATTGAAGCAGCAGGAGGTCTCTATGTTCCTTTAAATGATGAAGATACTATGCTCGATCTTATTCTCCCCACTGATAAGGTAGTGCTCGTCTCTCGCCACTATTTGGGTAGTATTAATCATACAATGCTCACTTATGAAGCCCTTAAAAACAAAGGACTCAACGTTCACGGCATTATTTTCAGTGGTACCCCCACACCGTCTACCGAGGAGTTTATTCTTCATAAAACAGGACTCTCCGTGCTCTTACGTATAGATGAAGAACCTTATTTCGATAAGCAAGTTGTTAAAGAATATGCCAGCAAACTAAAAATATAATACAAAATGTTATATTTTGTACTGAAAAACAAATTAGTAATTTAATGATAATCAATGTGTCATATACCCTTTACATAACAATCTTCCAAGATTCGTCCAAGCTTCCTATAAGCTCTGTATAAGCTAAGCATAAGTTGAGAAGAAGAAAAATCTATTTATAAATTTGCACAGCTTATAAAATCTTTTTATCTTTGCGCCCGAAAAAAATTACATAATAATCATTAAATTAATATTGGAATGTATTTAACAAAAGAAGTAAAAGCGGAAATTTTCAAAAAGTACGCAGGTTCAGAAACCAACACTGGTTCAGCAGAAGGGCAAATCGCTCTTTTTACCCTTAGAATCAATCACCTTACAGAACACTTGAAAGTAAATCGCAAAGATTTTAATACCGAGCGTTCCTTGGTGAAATTAGTAGGTAGACGAAGAAGTTTGCTCGATTATTTGAAGAACACAGATATCGAAAGATACCGTGCGATTATCAAAGAGCTAAACATCAGAAAATAAGCAATAGTAAGGAGGCTTTGTGCCTCCTTTTGTTTATTACAGCAGTTTTTCATTGGTTAAACCCTAAAGCCCACAACACAACAATTATTAATTATTAATTAACAATTAAAGAATGATTCCAGAAGTAAAAAAAGAAATCATCGAATTAGGTGATGGCCGTACCATCACTATCGAAACAGGCAAGTTGGCTAAACAAGCCGACGGTGCTGTTGTGGTGCAAATGGGGAAAGCGATGCTATTGGCAACCGTAGTATCGGCTAAAGAAATCAATCCTGAAACTGACTTTTTGCCTCTTACTGTAGACTATCGTGAGAAGTTTGCAGCAGCAGGTCGTTTCCCTGGTGGCTTTTTCAAACGTGAAACGCGCCCTAGCGACCAAGAAATCCTTACAATGCGCTTGGTAGACCGCGTATTGCGTCCGTTATTCCCTAAAGATTATCACGCTGAAACTCAGGTGATGATTCAGCTTATTTCTCACGACGAGAATGTAATGCCCGACGCTTTGGCAGGTCTTGCTGCCTCTGCTTGCTTGGCAGTGTCCGATATTCCGTTCGATGGTCCTATTTCCGAAGTACGCGTAGGTCGTGTAAACGGTAAATTTATCGTAAATCCAAGCCGTGAACAATTAGAAGCTTCTGATATTGATATTATGGTAGGTGCTTCTAAAGACTTTGTGGCAATGGTAGAAGGTGAAATGGACGAGGTGAGCGAAAAGGATATGGCTGAAGCTATCAAATTCGCACACGAGGCTATCAAACCTCATATCGAAGCACAATTGCGTTTGGCTGAAAAAGTAGGTAAGACCGAAAGACGTACTTATGAGCCAGAAGTAGAAAACGAAGAGGTAAAAGCAAAAGTATATCCTTTGGCTTACGAAAAATGCTATGCTATTGCCAAAGAAAATACAACCAAACAAGAACGTGGTGAAAAGTTCAATGCGGTAAAAGAAGAATGCTTGGCACTCTTCACCGAAGAAGAATTAGAAGAGCTTACTCCTATCATCACTCGTTATTTTGACGAGGCTGAAAAAGAAGCCGTGCGCAACCTTATCTTAAACGAAAATATTCGTTTAGACGGTCGTAACACTACCCAAATACGCCCTATTTGGTGCGAAGTAGGCTATTTGCCATCAGCACACGGTTCATCTATCTTTACACGTGGTGAGACCCAATCGCTTACTACCGTTACCTTGGGTACTTCACGTGAAGCAAACGTAATCGATTTGCCTTCAGAACAGGGTGAAGAACGTTTCTACTTGCATTACAACTTTCCTCCTTTCTCTACCGGTGAAGCACGCCCTTTACGCGGAACATCACGCCGTGAGATAGGTCACGGTAACTTAGCACAACGCGCCCTCAAACGTATGATTCCTGAGGATTGCCCATATACCGTACGTGTAGTATCCGAGATTTTGGAATCTAACGGTTCATCATCTATGGCTACCGTATGTGCAGGTACTTTAGCCTTGATGGATTCAGGGGTACAAATGGTAAAACCTGTATCGGGTATTGCTATGGGACTCATCACCGATGGCGAGCGTTATGCAGTACTTTCCGATATCTTAGGTGATGAAGACCACTTAGGTGATATGGACTTTAAGGTAACCGGTACTGCCGATGGTATTACTGCTTGTCAAATGGACATCAAAATTAAAGGTCTTTCTTACGAAATACTCGAAAAAGCTTTGAATCAAGCCCGCGAAGGACGTATGCACATCTTGGGCAAAATCACTGATACTATTGCCAAACCTAACCCAACAGTGAAACCTCACGCGCCTAAAATCGTTAAGATGGATATGCCTAAGGAATACATCGGGGCATTCATCGGTACGGGTGGTAAGAATATCCAAGACTTACAAGCGCGCACCAATACTACTATCGTGGTAGAAGAAGTGGGCGAATTGGGCATCATAGAAATCTTAGGTACCGACGAAGCAGGTATTCAAGAAGCTATTGAGGCAGTGAATGCAGTGAAATTTGAACCTGTAGAAGGAGAAACTTACACTGTAAAAGTAGTGCGCTTGGTAGAGTTTGGTGCTTTTGTAGAGTTTGTACCTGGTAAAGATTCATTGCTCCACATCTCAGAAGTATCTTGGGATAGAGTAGATAAAATAGAAGATTCCTTGAAAGAGGGTGATATTATAGAAGTGAAATATCTCGGTATCGACCCCAAAACCAAGAAAACAAGAGTATCGCGCAAAGCTTTGTTGCCACGTCCACCGCGTGAAGATCGTCCTAAGTCCGACAAGCCTTACAACGACAAGCCTCGCAACGACCGCAATAAAGGACACAATAATCACCAAAAACCACGTCAAGAATAGGCGTGTGTTATAAGAATTTTTGTATTCATAATATTTTTAAAACCGAAGATTTTGTACTTTTATAGTATAAAGTTTTCGGTTTTTCTTTTTTTTAGTATCTTTGCCATCAGATAAAAGATTTTAAAAATGAAATCCTTTCTAATTTCAATAGTAACTGATGTGATTAATGCACCTATAGCATTGGTATATAACATTGTTACTGATAACAAGAACTTTCAGTGGCGAAAGGAAGTGGAAAACATTGAGTTATTAGAAGACGGTTTTATTGAATATTACAAAGGTGGAGGACACACGTTTTTTAAGAATATTCAGAAGAAAGAAAATGAGTATTATGCCTTTATGATGCAACACAAACTATTTTATGGAGAATGGGAAGGAAAGTTTGAATCGTATAACGGAGGTACTAAAGTTTGCTTTCAAGAGAAAATACATATCAAAAACTTCTTTTTAAGACTTATTGCGCCTCTCTTTTGGAATTTAAAACGGATACAACAAAACTATATTACCGCATTAATAGCAGAAGCATATGGAAACAAATAAATATATACATTTGTGGTTACCTATAATGGGACTACACGCTTTACATCAAGTAGAAGAGAGTATTTCATTCTGGCAATGGTATATTGACTTTGTGGATAAGATACCCCAATGGTTGCAACTCCCCAGAATTGCTGAGAATGCTCATTTAGCTAATGAACACCCTGAATATTTTATAGGAGCTTCTATAGGACAACTCGTTTTGGTAGCGGTCATTGCTTATTTATGTCGAAAGAACGAAAAAGCTACAAGAATTGCTCTTGGGATATACCTCGCAGGATTGACTTTCTTCTTGGTATGGCATATCTTGGTAAGCTATTTCACCCATTCTTATTCCCCAGTAATGGTAACCTGCCTCATAGGGGTTTATCTCATTCCAAAATGGGGGTATATGTTGTTTAAAAGATAGAAACCAATGACTATTTCAGAAATTATACAAACTTACAGAGCACTTGGTTTAGAATCCTCGTTGAATTATAATGAGTTCAACAAGATTCTTATTACCAGTCACTCTACCCGTATAGAAGGCTCTACTTTAACTTTAAACGAAACTCGCGTACTGATTGAAGAAGGCAACACTCCTAATGGTAAGCCTCTATTGTTTGCCAATCAAACCAAAGATCATTATGAGGCATTGAATTTTGTACTAAAAGAAGCTACACAACAACGACTTCTATCAGTAGCTTTTATTCAGGAAATAGCTGCCAAAGTTATGAAAACTACAGGAGAAGTGCTTACTAATGCCTTAGGTACTGTAGATGCCAGCAAAGGCGAATTGCGTAAGGTGAGAGTAACCGCAGGAGGTGTATCGTTTATGAGTTTTGAAAAGGTACCAGCAGCATTAGAGCAGTTAATAAAAAAACTAAATGAGCTACTCCCTAAGCAAACTACCGAAGAAGCTCAATTAGCACTGTCATTTTATGCTCATTATGAGTTAGTGAACATTCACCCTTTTCTCGATGGCAATGGCAGAACCTCACGCCTGCTGATGAATTTTATTCAGCAGTGGTATGGTTTGCCTTTGGGTATTGTATTTGCAGAGGATAAAGTAGCTTATTACGAGGCTTTGAACTCTGTGCGAACAAACGAAAACTTTGAGGCATATAATGCTTTTATGTTTAGTCAGTATACTAAGCATTTACAAAATGAGATTGCTAAAGAGAAGGATTTTAGAGAAAAAGAAGACAAAACCATAGAATGGAAATTTTAAAAATAGAAATACAATGAAAAAATGGATTATAGGAGCGGTGATTGCCGTGATAGCCGTATTAGGCTTCTTTATTTATTGCGCTGTACTGGTGAGCAATACAGCTTTTCAAACCCAAGAAGAAATAGTATATATCCCTACAGGAGCCGATTTTAGCGATGTGTTGCACGTGATGAGTCCCTTGTTGAAAGACCGTACTTCTTTTATCCAAGTAGCTAAGCGTATAGGCTATGCCGATAAAGTAAAAGCAGGTAAATATATCATCAAAAAAGGGGCTAACAATATAGATATCGTACGCACTCTTCGCAATCGTAATGCCCCAGTAAAACTCAAATTCAACAATCAGGAGCGATTGGAAGACTTTGCAGGACGTATCGCTGCACAAATAGAGCCTGATAGCACTACTTTAATGCGTGCTTTTTTAGACACTAACTTCCTAAAAGAAAACGGTTTCACTGATGCTACTGCATTGGCAATGTATATCCCCAATACGTATGAGTTCTATTGGAATACCTCTGCCGAAGAATTTCGCGACCGTATGCTCAAAGAATATGAGCGTTTTTGGACACCTGAACGCAAAGCACAAGCCCAAAAGCAAGGGCTTACGCCCATAGAAGTGAGTATATTGGCATCAATTGTACAGAAAGAAACGGCTAAGGTAGACGAGCGTCCGCGCATAGCAGGGGTTTACTTGAACCGCTTACATATCAATATGAAATTGCAAGCTGACCCTACTGCTATCTTTGCTATGAAAAACCATACGGGTGATTACAATATGGTAATAAAACGCGTTACCGAGGTGCATACAAGTTTGCAAAACCCCTATAATACTTATCGGAATTACGGTTTACCTGTGGGACTTATCACGATGCCCGACATATCGAGTATTGAAGCTGTGCTCAACCCCGAGCAACACGATTATCTCTTTTTTGTTGCTGATACTGAAAACTACGGTTATCACAAATTTTCGCGTACCTATATGCAACACCTACAAGGGAAAAAGCAATATACAAGATGGGTTGATGACAAAGGAATTAAATAGAAGATGATTAATGGTTAATGGTTAATGATTAATGGTTAATGATTAATGATTAATGGTGAAATTAGGGGTAACTTATGCAGAGCTTATAGGATAAACGAACAATGAGTGGGTCTACAGTGGCTCTACAATGGGTCTACAGTGGGTCTACAGTGGCTCTACAACGAACAAAAGACGAACAAAAGACGAACAAAAGACGAACGATAAACGAAGGAACAACGAATGTAAAGTGGAAGTAAAGTGAAGGAGAGATATATTGAAAAGGTTTCTTTATTCACTTATTTTCCAATTGCTGATACCTGCTAAGCGGGTAGTGTAATGACAGCTATTATAGATCAATAATATATTTATTAGGCACTGATAAAAAATAAATGTTAAAAATCTTGTGTTTTTATGGGTGAAGACGTAATTTTGCCTTGCAGAAAGAAGTTTTTTAAGGCTTAATAATGATGTGGGATTTTAAACGAACAGTAAATGTATTTACTCTAATACTACTACTTATACTCTTTTCTTCAACAGAGATTCTTAAAGCACAGCAACTAAAAACTGTAATTTCAGAGAATATAAAATTTACTACTTCTGGTTTTCAAGAAGGCACTTATATTTCCGTGAGAATTATTTTTCCCAAAGATAAAGAAAAGATAGATATACGATTCACTTTTCCTGAAGGAATTGAATATGCGGGATATACTCTTGAAAAGAACAGTGCCATACGAAAAGTTACTCCCAAAGATATAAATTTACCCAATAACCCTGTGCTTACTGTACTAAGTAGACCAGGAAGTACAACACATCTTTTAGTGAAACGCAGAATTACTAAAAGAGGGTACAGCTATCTGAAAACACATCTATCTCTTCAAGATGAAGTGGGGGTAATGATTGATGAGGTAACGGTTGCTACTAAAAAATCTAATGAATATTTTTTAAATACTCCTAATCTGCAAATTACAACACAAAAGGTGAAAGAGAATCCTATGAGGGATTATTCGAGAGTATTCAGTATTGAGAATAAAACCATAGAAGGAAAAAGAGTAGGTATCATAAACGATATTTATTTTTCGGTGAAACACCCATTAGGGGTTAAAACACGAAAAATGATTTACAATAAAAAAGTACTTACTCCCATAGGTAAAGTGCCACAGCATATAGGTCAAAATGGAGGAGAGGATTTGTATGTGATACGAATTTCGGAAGGATTAAAAGAGAAGGAAGGAGTTTGGATTACAGAAGAGTATACGGCGAAAGGTTGTAAAGCCAATGGAGAGGTGCGTTATGAGGCTTATTGGGGAGAGAACCCTTTGGAATTATATGAAGTGAGTAGTGCTGTTCAATCGATTACAATGCAAGTGGCTACTGATGAAAAACCTAATGTTATTTTAAATCCACAGAGTACAGCAACCTATTTTAAATGGAGTGAAGGCTTCTGTGGAAATACTTTGGGAATGTTTACTGCACAATACATTAATAAAGGGAATGCAACGGCTTATGACCTTCAACTGACCCTTTATGAAGAAGAGGATACGGTGAAATTTAAGGCTTATAAACCTACGAATTTTCGTATTATAGATAGTGACAAAAAAGAAATTATTATCCCTGATAAAGCCATACAAATGCCTGATGGTGTATTAGGAAAACGCATCATTAGCTTTGCTGAATTAGAAAGTTTTAAGGATTTAGCATTAGGACAAAGCAATATAGGTCTTACTGATGAAGATGGTGACGGGGTAAGAGATGATTTGGCACCAGAAGAAAAGTTAGAAATACGTTTTGATTTAGTTAGAAATGATAATATTCCCTGCTTATCATCTACCGAAGGGATATTTGCAGTAAGTATTATTGGTGAGCTTTCTTACCATAACTTGTGTGGTATTTTTTTTCATAAACAAGAGTCATTAAGTGACCATACTTTTAAACGAAAAATAAAAGAAGTGAAAGACACTTCAAAATTTCCTACCCTATTAGCACTTAACCAACCTATACCGGCTTCAATATCTTTTACTGCTTCTGTAACTTCACAAGACAATATTCAACAATTACAATCACATCACAAAGAAATAGCAGAAAGGAAGTATCGTTATGAGCTGTTGTTACCCGAAGGAATGGCAATGATGAATATAAAGTTTTATAAAGCCGATGCTTATGGGGTTCGGTAGCATCTGCAATAACTTTGCCTGATGTCCCTTCGGGAGGAACATTCAGTTATACCACAGCAGATGAGGTTTGGGGATATATCACTTTTGATATGATTTTAACAACTTGCAAGGCAAACAAGGTTTCTTTGCAATATTCAATTTGGCAAATGGATAAGAATAGGTATAATACTTATTGCAAAATACCCTATATTTGTACACAAAGGACGATAGTTGCCAAGTGTCCTGATGTGTGCTTTGAGAATGCCCCTAAAACACTTTCAACAACAATAGAAAGGGCTGAAAATTCGTATGGTTGGACAGATTATACAATGACCAAACGGCAAAAGCGTGCAAAAGTGAGACAAGAAGACCGCAAACGAGCACTTTACTTAGACGATATTGAAATAATATCGGAGGGGGAACAATTAGGGGGCTCTACTAAGAATCTTTATTATTATGTGCAGGTACCTAAGACAGTGGTATTATTACCTAAACAGGTTAGTTTAAAGATAGGAGAGCATCTCATAACATTGGTTGCCAAGCAGGGTGTCCTTCGTCAGACCACCGATGATAAAAATAATTATTTCTTGTGGAATTTAACAGAAGCATTACCTTCTCGAGGAGTTTTAGCAGATGAGAAATTTACTGCTGTTGTTACTTATCAAGTGGAGAGTTGTACTACCGAAGATGTTACTTCAACCTCTCAATTAAAAGAAGATATAGGTTCTTTTTTTTATAAAATTGATGGAACAAAAGAACAAAACATAAATGAAAGAGGTTATCATACGGAGGAATTGCATTGTGGAGAAGAGAGTAAGAGTATATTTTATATTGTAAATATACCTGATGAAGATGTTCATTCTTGCTATAAGATGAAAGATTGTATGTTATTTCCTCTAAGAAATAAGACAGAGAGTAGTGTTATTCAGCGGACTACCGATAGAATATTTAAAGATGAATATCGCCCTAAGAGGCTTGTAAAGATTATAGAGATAAAAGTGCCTAAAGGTTATGATTTGGTAAAGCCGGTGGCGTATCATTATTTAGAAAACACGGTAACTAATGTAGTGCATATTCCATTAGAAAGCTTTACAACGGATGAAGATAAGGATTTTAAAGTGTATACTTATACTAACCCTATGAAAGGAACGGAGGGATATTTACCTCCAGAAATTATTTCGGGACAAAATGATGAGACTCAGTATATAGAGGTTTTTGTACAGCCTACTTGTAAAGCAAAAGTATGTACAAGCGAAGAAGAAGCCTTTAACCATAATCAATTAGTAATTATGGGGGTAACCTATCAAGGTTTCTATTATCATTATGCTAATAGTGGACAGACAAAGATTATAAAACAGAATACATCGAATACTTTGCTTTATGGGGGACAGCGCTCTATTACTTTGCAGTCTATCACCCCTCAGAATATAAAAATACATAACACGACCTTTTTTATAGACTTTAGGTTACAAAATTTGAATAGGGAGCCCGTAGATAATATTTGGCTTATGCTCCCCAATATACAAGGTATAGAAGTATTGAGATTGTTAGCAATAGACCCTATTAAACACAAAGAACAAAGAGTTATCACAGCCCAAGATGTGCAAGGCAAGAAATATTATTCTTTAAGTGAGCTACGAGCCTATGCAGAAATGGTTTATCGATTAGAATACCGAGTGACTAACTTCGATATGACACATTTTACCGTTGAGATTTATGCAGGCAGGAGTTGTAATGATAATTTAATGGAATGCAATATGCAACAACTTGTGTATAATGTAAAAAGTGAAAAAGGAGTAACACCTGATATTGTTGTTGTAACACAACCTGAGAGTCAAGTGTTATGCAATAGAGAAAGAGCTGTATTTACTTCTGAGGCTAAACTTATCTCAGCAAGTGCTACAGGAAAAAACATCGACTATCAGTGGCAAGAATTAACTAATAAAAGCACCCAATGGAAGGATATAGATACAGAAAAGGGCTCTGTTAGAAGAGGAGATAAAGTAACCTTAGTTTTTGATGCTGTCAATGCTGACTTAAACGGGAATAAGTATAGGGTGAAATATAGTTATACAGACGTAAAAACTGCTACCGTTCAGTATTCTGAGGAAGCAATATTAAAGGTGAATTATTTAACTATCGAACAACAACCTACCCCAGGTGTTTATATTCAGAAAGCTTTGTCATCGCCTTTATATGTGATAGTGAAGGGTACCACTACACCTGTGTATCAGTGGTATGAGAGTACTATGAATACAAATATCGGTGGTAAGGCAATAGATTCTCGGGCGAATAGTTATACACCTTCAACTGAAACAGTAGGGGAGAGGTATTATTATGTGACTATAACTGATAGATGTGGTACTGTAACGAGTTCAGTAGCCAAAATAGAGGTAAAAGCAGATACTTTTACAACAACAAGTGAATTGAAAAGAATTACTGTTTACAATGGCTTATCAGCAAACGGAGATGGAAAAAATGATTGTTTTTATATCAGAGGAATAGAGCATTACCCCAATAATAGAGTTAAGGTATACAATCGGGCAGGTGAAAAAGTGTTTGATATAAAAGGATATGACAATACTTCTCGCGTATTAAAAGGAGATAAAATGCCCTTAGGAACTTACTACTATGTGTTAGAATATTACGATGCTCAACGGAAAGAAACACAAATAGGGTGGCTGTATATACAAAAATAATAAGGGTATAGATATAAAATATTGTATAAAAAGTGGTAGAAATGTAAAAAAGTTGTACTTTTGCCGAAATAAAAGTCAGTTATATTTTCTATCTACCTGATTTACAATAATAAAGAATAAAATTTAAGTAATACATAGTTTAAAAATGATTAAAAAAGCGTTTATTTTAGTATTAACAATGTTTAGTGTAGGGATATATGGACAACAAGAGTCGCAATATACCCAGTATATGTACAACACTATGATGTTTAACCCAGCTTATACAGGCTCGAGAGAGGTAGGCAGTTTCTTTGGTATGTTTCGTACCCAATGGGTAGGCATCAAAGGAGCCCCTACTAATGGAAGCATTAGTTATCATCAACCAATGGAGAGCTTACGCAATGTAGGTTTGGGAGGAAGTATTTTTAGAGAGAGTATAGGACCTCAAAATCAGACGGATTTAGCGATTGATTTTTCATATACTTTGAACTTTGAGAACTCCAAATTAGCTTTTGGTATCAATGGTTCGGGTAGCTTATTTCAAATAAATTATGATGAGCTAAACAAACAAGACCAAGCAGACCCTAACTTATCGGGCAGTGAGAGCGTTTTTTCACCTAATATAGGAGCGGGTATTTATTGGTATACTGATAAGTATTATTTAGGGTTTTCAGTGCCTAATATGTTGGAAACCACTCATTACAACAAGAGTTCAGTGTCTGTGTTGAAGAATACGCAGCATATGTATTTAATCGGTGGTTATGTGTTCAACTTGTCAGAGAACACAAAATTCAAACCCGCAGTGCTTTCTAAGATAGCTTTTGGAGCACCCTTGCAATTGGACTTATCGGCAAACTTTATGTTTAATGAGAAGTTTGTGTTGGGGGCAGCTTACAGATGGTCGGCAGCAGTGAGTGTAATGGCAGGTTTTCAGATAAGCGAACGTTGGTTCGCGGGATATGCTTATGACTTTGAGACGACTGAATTATCAAAATATAACTCAGGTTCACACGAAATCTTTTTGCGTTATGAACTGCTCAAAACCTATAAGAAAATAGTGTCTCCTCGTTTCTTTTAGTTAGGAAGGAGAACAGAGAGTATAAGTCTTTATAAATTACTTAAAATTGAATTGTTGATGAGAAAATACACTTTTATAATAGCCTTATTTTGTGGAATATCTGTACTGTTTGCCCAGAATGAGAAAGAGTTGCAAAAGGCAAAGGAAATGTATAAAAACTTTGCTTATGTTGATGCTATAAAAATATATGAAAGCATTGCTAAGAAAGGATTTGTGAATCAAGATATATTAGAAAATCTTGGTAATTCATACTACTACAATGCCGAATACAAGAAAGCATTACCTTGGTACAAACAGCTATTTGAGAATAAGAAATATAAAATCAAACCTGAATATTACTATCGCTATGCACAAGTACTAAAATCAGTAGGGAAATATGACGATGCGAATAAGCTAATGTCTCAGTTTGCTGAGCTTACAGGTAATAATGATACGCGTGCTGTACTTTATGAAGAGAATAAGGACTATCGGGAAGTGATAGAGAGTAACTCTGGACGTTTGCAATTACACCCAGTAGCTATTAACACCGAATATTCAGAATATGGGACAGCTTTTTATGGTGATAAAATAGTTTTTGCAGCAGCTAATAGCGGTAGAGCTTCTAAAGGAGGAATTTCACAATGGACAGGAGAGAGTTTTTATGACCTGTATATAGCAGACCGCAATAAGCAAGAATTAAGTAATAAGAAACCTTTTTCATCAGCTTTAAATACAAAGTTTAATGAATCTACGGCTGTGTTTACAAAAGATGGAAAAACAGTGTATTTTACCCGTAATAACTATGTAAATAAAAAGATAGGAACGAATGGAGAAAATACTATCTTACTAAAAATACTTAAAGCAACGAAAGATGAAAAAGGTGATTGGGGGAATGTGGTAGAGGTGCCATTTAATAGTAACCAATACAATGTGGCACACCCAGCCTTGAGTCCTGATGAAAAATATCTTTATTTTGCTTCAGATATGAAAGGAACCTTAGGGAGTTCTGATATCTTTCGCGTAGAGATTTTAGGAAATAATAAATACGGTAGACCCGAAAATTTAGGAGATGTTATTAATACGTCGGGACGTGAATCTTTCCCTTTTATCTCTAAGAATAATGTGTTATATTACTCATCAGATGGCTTTCCAGGATTAGGAGGTTTGGATATCTTTGCGGTAAAGTTTTATGAAGACGGAACAGTATCAAAACCTATTAATATAGGTAAGCCAGGTAATAGTGCTGATGATGATTTTTGTTTTATAATGGATAGTGACAGTAGGATAGGATTTTTAAGTTCTAACAGAGCTGGAGGAAAGGGTAAAGATGATATTTACAGCTTTTATGAAGAGAAACCTTTATCCTTTGACTGTGAGAAAATGCTGAAAGGAGTACTGAAAGATGCTAATACAAAAAGCGTTATTGTAGATGCTCTTATAGTACTATCAGATAGAACAATGAAACAGGTAGATACTCAAAGAACTAAAGGAGATGGTACTTTTGCATTCAAGAAAGTGGATTGTAAAGAATTATATTATTACCTAAGAGCTGAAAAAGATAAATATGAAACCACAGAAGTGAAAGTATTAACGGGTAAAGAAGGAGATATCTTCTACGAGTTCTTGTTAAAACCGAGAGAAATAGCTATCTCAAAGGATACTGATTTAGCTAAAGTATTTGAGATAAAAGAAATATACTTCGATTTAAACAAGTCGAACATCAGACCAGATGCAGCGGTAGAATTAGCTAAGATTGTGGAAGTGATGAAACAATATCCTAAGATGAAGATAGATATTCGTTCGCACACCGATAGCCGAGCTACAGATGCTTATAACTTAGCTTTATCTGACCGTCGGGCTAAATCAACTCTTGAATGGATAGTTAAGCAAGGTATTGACCGCAAGCGATTGAAAGCGAAAGGCTATGGAGAAACGCAATTAGTAAATGGTTGCTCAA
>NZ_KB291539.1:31423-61208 GCF_000318315.2 Capnocytophaga sp. oral taxon 324 str. F0483
AAACGCAATTAGTAAATGGTTGCTCAAATGGAGTGCCTTGCACTGAAGAACAACATCAAGCTAACCGCCGTAGTGAGTTTATTGTGGTAAGTATGGATTAATAGAAATATTGTAATGGAAGATTAGGAGTTATAAATTAACTCCTATTTTTCTATTTACCCAGTTGATATTACAAACCTTCTTTTTTATAATTTTTTCCTTTTATTGATTTATGAAGAAACAAATACCTTTCTATTTATTAGTCATTCTTGTAAGTACTTTCACACAAACTATTTGTGGACAAAGTGAAAAAGAAGCTTTACAGAAAGCAACTAACTATTACAGGAACTTGGATTATGTACAGGCTATTAATGCCTATGAAAGTATTGCCCGTAAAGGAGTAGAACCCCAAGAGCTATTAGAAAATTTGGCTAATGCTTACTACTATAATGCCGATTACAAACAAGCGAATAAGTGGTATGCAAAACTCTTTGCAAATACTGATGCTAAGACAGGAAAACCTTATAATATTAATCCTGAATATTACTATCGTTATGCGCAAACTTTAAAATCAGTGGAAGATTATGAAGCCTCTGACAAAATGATGGATAAGTTTGTGGCTCTTAAAGGGAATACAGATTCGCGTGCAGAACTCTTTCAAAAGAACAGAGATTATCAAGCAGAAATTAAGCGAAATTCTCATAGGATGGTATTACACCCCTTACAGATTAATACTAATAAATCAGAGTATGGGACAGCTTTTTATGGTAATAATATAGTATATGCTACTAGCAAAGGTGGTATCTTAAAGAAGCGTGCAGATTGGACAGGCGATAATTTTTATAGTTTGTATGAGGCAACTACTGATAGCTTGCAAGTTTCTAAGAAAGGAAGGCTCAATGGTATCAATACTAAGTTTAACGAATCGACAGCTGCGTTTAGCAAAGATGGAAACACGATTTATTTTACTCGTAATAACTTTATCCATAATGAAGTAAAGACTAATGGAGACGAAACAGTATTGTTGAAGATATTTAAAGCTACTAAAAATAAGAGCGGTAAGTGGGAAGATGTAAAAGAAATGCCTTTTAATAGTAATATTCATAGTGTAGCCCACCCTGCTTTAAGTCCTGATGGTAAATATATTTATTTTGCATCGGATATGAAAGGCACTATTGGAGCATCGGATATTTATCGTGCTAAAATACTGAAAAACGGTTATGGAAAACCAGAGAATTTAGGAGCACTTATCAATACACAAGGTAGAGAGTCCTTCCCATTTGTTTCAGATGATAACATATTGTATTATTCATCAGATGGTTTTCCAGGTTTAGGTGGATTAGATATTTATGCCGTAAAATTAGATGAGGAAGGCAATCCTATTTCTAAACCTGTGAATGTAGGTCGCCCTGCCAATAGTGCTGAAGATGATTTCTGTTATGTAATTAACACTCATACTAAAATAGGTTATCTTACTTCGAACAGACCAGGAGGTAAAGGGAGTGATGATATTTATAGTTTTTATGAGGAAGCCCCAGTACAGTTCTCGTGCAAACAAGCCATTAATGGGGTTGTTAAAAATGCAAAAAGTTTAGAAGTAATAGCAGATGCTAAAATTACTTTATTAGATAAGTCATTGAAGTTAATAGAAGAACAAATCTCGAATAAGGAGGGGACTTTTAATTTTCTTTATACTTCCAATTGCAAAGATGAACAGCTAATAATTAAAACAATAAGGGAAGGTTTTTCTTCTGATGAGCAAAATATTACTTTAACAGGATTAAAAGACGCATATGCTGAAGTATTGTTATCTCCTATTGTTGAGAAGAAACCTATAAAAATAGGAGATGATTTATCAAAGGAACTAAAAATAGATAATATATACTTCGACTATGATAAAGCTAATATTCGTCCTGATGCAGCTGAACAGTTGGCTAAAATAGTAAAAGTAATGGAAGAGTACCCTACTATGAAAATAGATGTGCGCTTGCATACTGATAGTAGAGGTTCTGATAGCTATAACTTAGCTTTGTCACAAAGACGTGCAAAATCAACTATTAAGTGGCTTATAGCTCACGGTATTCACAAAGATAGGATTACGGGTAAGGGATATGGAGAAACGCAATTAGTAAATGGTTGCTCAAATGGAGTACCCTGTACTGAAGAACAGCATCAAGCAAACCGTCGTAGTGAATTTATTATTATATCAATGTAAGAAAAGAATATTTCTATAAAATAGGAGGGAGGTTATCATTTTGATACCTCCCTTTTTTATTCTTTATAATGTTGCTTCAAAGATTTCTTTAAAATGAGTTAAGATACGTTGTTTAACCTCTTCTAAATCCACCTTATCTTTTGCTAATTCTACATTTAGAGACGTTACTGCTTTACCGCGAATACCACAAGGGATAATATTATCAAAATAACCTAAATCAGTATTTACATTTAGGGCAAAACCGTGCATTGTTACCCAACGAGAACAACGGACTCCCATTGCGCAAATTTTACGAGCAAAAGGCGTTCCTACATCAAGCCAAACCCCTGTCTCACCTTCACTGCGTTCGCCTTTGAGACCATAATCGGAAAGAGTACGGATAATCACTTCTTCTAAAGAACGCAAATATTTGTGGATATCGGTAAAAAAGTTTTCTAAATCTAAGATAGGATATCCCACAATCTGTCCAGGTCCGTGATAGGTGATATCTCCTCCACGATTGATTTTGTAAAAAGTAGCCCCTTTATTTTTTAGTCCTTCTTCATCAATGAGCAGATTCTCTATATGACCGCTTTTGCCAAGTGTATATACGTGAGGGTGTTCTACAAAAAGGAAATAATTAGTAGTAGGCAAGGTTGTGCCATTAGCTTTGTTATTTGTTTTTTGTGCGACTATTTCTTCAAACAGCGACTCTTGGTAGTCCCACGTTTCTTTGTAGTCTTTATTACCTAAATCCTTAACGATTACTTGTTTGTTCATAAATAGTTTGAATATTACCCTGACGGATATCTCCAGTATTGTACCCTTTGGTAAACCAATATTTGCGTTGTTCAGAAGTACCGTGAGTGAAAGAATCAGGTACTACGTGTCCTTGCATACGTTTTTGTATGGCATCATCACCTACAGCGTTAGCCGCACTAAGAGCTTCGTCAATATCGTCGGCATCTAAATATTTTTGGTTGTGATGTGCCCATACTCCCGCATAGAAATCAGCTTGTAATTCTTGTGCTACCGACCATTTATTGGCAGCTGCTTTGGAGAGCCCTTGTTGTTTTTGGCGTACTTGTTGCGAAGTGCCTAAGAGCGTTTGGATATGATGCCCTACCTCGTGTGCCATTACGTAGGCAATAGCAAAGTCGCCACCTTTAGCTCCGAAGCGTGTTTTGAGTTCTTCAAAGAAATCCATATCCATATAGAGCTTTTGGTCAGCAGGACAATAGAATGGACCTACTGCAGAAGAGGCAGTCCCACAGCCTGTATTTACATTAGCGGTAAAGAGTACCAAGGTAGGTTTCTTATAAGCTCCTAAGCCATTTTGAGCAAATACTTTATCCCATACATCTTCGGTATCGGCGAGTACTGTAGCGGTAAACTCACCTATTTTCTTTTGTTCGGCAGTAAGTTCTACGCGTTCTACCGCTTGTTGAGTTTGGTTACCACCTGCTACTTGACTTACTACAGAGGCTACTTGTTGTCCTGTTTCGCCTCCAAAGAGTTGTAACAATACTACGATGATACCTACGATACCGCCGCCTGCTATAAGACCACCTTTAGCACTTATTCCGCGACGGTCGTCTACATTGCTACTTTGTCTTCTTCCTTCCCATTTCATAGTTTATCTTGTTATATTTTGGTGCAAAGATACATCTTTTCTCAATATGTACAATATCCGTTTACAATAAATGAATTCCGTTCTTATCGCATAACTGAACCATATCATCTGTCCATATGGATGCTTGTACTTCACCGATATGAGCTTTTTGCAAGAGTAGCATACAGATACGAGATTGACCGATACCTCCCCCAATAGTTAAGGGTAATTCACCGCGTAATAGCATCTGATGATATTCTAACTTCTCGCGTTCTTCTGATTTTGAAGCTTTCAGTTGAGAATGTAGAGAGGCTTCGTTTACTCGAATACCCATTGAAGAAAGTTCTAAAGCACTGTTTAGTACAGGATTCCAAATAATAAGGTCGCCATTGAGTTCCCAATCGTCATAATCGGGGGCTCTATTGTCGTGTTTTTTTCCTGAAAGAAGTGTTTTGCCTATTTGAGTAATAAAAATAGCTCCTTTTTCTTTGGTGAAATTATGTTCGCGTTCAGAAGGTGATAAGTTAGGATACATATCTTCTAATTCTTGTGAACTTATAAATGTTACTTCACGAGGTAGGAAAGCTCTACACTTGTTATATTCTTTTACTAATATCGCTTCTGTTTCAAGAAAGGCACTATATAGCTGTTTTACGGTTTGTTTGAGATAAGATAAAGTGCGCTGAGAGGGAGTTATCACTTTTTCCCAATCCCATTGGTCTACATAAATAGAATGGGTATTATCTAATTCTTCATCTCTACGGATAGCATTCATATCAGTATAAATGCCTTCGCCTGCTTTAATACCATAGCGTTTCAGGGCTAAACGTTTCCATTTAGCAAGCGAATGGATAATTTCTATCACTTCACCTTTGTAATCTTTCATTTCGAAGCTAACAGGGCGTTCTATTCCGTTGAGGTTATCATTAAGACCTGTGGAACGCTTCACAAATAAAGGAGCCGAAATACGTGTGAGGTTTAAAGCACGCGCCAAAGCCTGCTCAAAAGAGTCTTTGATTAGTTTTATAGCCCGCTCGGTATCCATTATTCCGTAGGGAGTTGAGTAGTTTTTAGGAATAATAATAGTCATAATCAGACGATAATAAGCTGTTTGTTAATTTAGTAGCTTGCTTTGAGTTAATAGCATTAGTTCTCGTACTGCTTTGGTAGTTATAGGGTGTTCATCGACACGAACATCATAACCATTCATTTCGCCTATATTCCACAAACCTATACCATCAGGGAAGGCTTGAGAGTCTTTAATTTTGGAGGCAATCTTCTCAAACCATTTAGCTCTCTCAGCATCATTTCCTTCGTATTTTTTTCCTGTTTCCTCAATAACCAAAGGTTTACCAATGCTATGGCAAAAGGCAACTAATTGGGGAATACTATTAATAGCGTCGTCGTCGTATACGTGTATAGTGGGGATATCAATCTCGGGCAACGACCATATTTCTTTAAAACCTAAATCGGCATCGGTGCCCCAGCCGTCTTTGCCTTGATGAAGAAACCCACCTGCTGAAATAGGGCGAGTTACTCCCATTCTCTTTAACTGAAGGGCTAACCGTTTATAGAAGGCAATGAGATTAGCTTTATTACCCGCTTTCTCTATTGGATTATCATTGTATTTACTAAAAGGCTCGCCTGCTATGGCTATGAAAGCAAGGTGAGGGTCGTTTTTATAAGTATATCCCTTTATAGGGGTTCTGTTTAAAACAACTTCTAAATACGGAGTCCAATCGGTAGAAGGTGAATAAGGGTTGATACCTTCTTTTATGAGTTGATTTCGTATGTAGGATAAATCTAAAACATAAGTCATACCGCTGGCGACTATTTTGGCTACTTTTCTATCCATTTCGTCAAACTTATGCTCGGGGTCAATAGTTAAATCTTGCAAATGACCTTTATCTTTTTGTATCATATCAGTCAATCGCATACAATTAATACCCATAGCTTTAGCATTAGCAATCCATTTATCGACATTAGGAGCTCCATAAGCAGTAGCAATTCTTAATCCTGCTCCTGCTTTTGGTTCTTTGTTTTCAGGATTTGATTTTTCGTCTTTACAAGCGATTAGTAAAACGAAAAATAG
Source organism: Capnocytophaga sp. oral taxon 324 str. F0483 (assembly GCF_000318315.2). Lineage (NCBI taxonomy): Bacteria > Pseudomonadati > Bacteroidota > Flavobacteriia > Flavobacteriales > Flavobacteriaceae > Capnocytophaga > Capnocytophaga sp. oral taxon 324. Next base: position 37,301 of record NZ_KB291539.1, read on the forward strand.
GAGTAAATATTTTCCTTTCATATTGTGTAAGTTTTTTTAATTTTAGAATCAAAGAAACTACACTTTGCTAAACTTGCTGTTTAACAAAGTGTAGAAGCTATGAAAATTAATGAAAAAAGTATTTTATTTTTCGATAATAATAAATTCTACGCGTTTATTGGCTTGGTGTTCTTCTTCGCTACAAGGCACTCCGTTTTCGCAACCATTTACCAATTGCGTTTCGCCATAACCTTTGGCAGTTAATCGGTTAGGAGAAATACCTTTGCTTACAAGCCATTGATAGATAGATTGCGCTTGAGTTTCGGTGAGGTTCATATTGTAACCGTCTTCTCCTCGGCTATCGGTGTGCACTTTAATTGCTATCTTTACAGTAGGATTGGCTTCCAAAAAAGCCACAATTTTAGCTAATTGCACAGAGGCGTCATATCGGATATTGGTTCTTCCGTAGTTGAAATGAATATTATCAATGGCAAAAACAGGGGCTAAATCATCGCCCTCGTTAAGGCTTATTGTGTGAGGGGCTAATGATATTGTTTTTTTGAGAGTGTTATTGTTCTCAAAAACGATAGGAACATCGGCAATATCATAATCTTTTTTTACGATTTCCACAAAGCCATTTTGGAAGTTACAGTTCAGTTTTTTGGTAGTAAAAGAGCCTTTACTATCAGTTGTATTGCTGGAAAGAGCTCCCATAGCACTATCGAATATATAAACTTGTGCACCAGAAATCTTGGCACCTGTTTCGGCATCGGTTACAGTGCCTATAATTTCACGAGAGCAATCTGGTGTAGGGTTAGTTTGAGGAGCGTCACTTTTTTTTGTGAGTACCTCGAAAAGGTTAAATTGTTTTTTAGCTTCGTCCTTTTTACCTAAGGCTTGCAATACCACTGCATAGCGGTAACGGTTGATAGGTTGAGGAGAGTAGTTGCCGTCTTTCATCAGTTTTTCATACCAATAGAATGCCTTAGGATAATCTTTACTAGCATAGTAATAATCGCCTAATCGTTCTACAACTTCTTGTATTTCATATCCTCTATCTACTACTGTGTTATAAATTTCGACAGGAGATACTTTTATTTGTGAAAAAACTAAGGAGCAACCTCCTAAGAATAGCGCAAATAATACTTTTATCTTCATATTTTTCATTTCAAATTAAGGCACAAATGTACAAAAACTTCTTAAAAGTTGTACAGTTTTCCTTTTTAATTTAACATTTTTAACAATTTCTCTCTTAGTTAGAGTTGGGTAACATATACCTTATTTCTACCTTTACAAAATTAGTGCCAATTTTTTTGATTAGCAAATTAGATGTAAGCTGTACGGGCAGTTGTGGCATAATGGGCAGTGCGAACTACGCAGGTAATTAAGTTAGCAAGCTGAGAGAGTTGGATTATCGAAAGATTTCGGAGAGGTTCGGAAGGAGTGAATTGGCTAAAAAGTGAAAAATAGAGGGTAAATGGGTATGCTTAGCTTATAGAGAGCTTATAGGAAGCTTGAACGAATCTTGGAAGATTGGTATAGAAAGGGTGTATAAGTAGTTGATTGTGAATAGTTAAGAGTGAAGGATAAAAAGAGGTTTAGGCGAAAGAAAAGTAATGAAAAACGAAAGTGACCTACCTTCTGAGGGAGATTGTAACAACGCAAAAGTGATTGAAAAGTACTACCTTGTTATATTGAACTGATGTAAAAATACAAAAGGTCTATACGATTCATTTTCTGTATTATTTTCTTAGTTATCATTCATCATTTGTAATTCATAATTATTTCCTACCTTTGCACCCTCATAACATTACAATGGACATTCAATTCAATACAAACGAAGATTACAATAAATTAGCCCTTAGTCAGTTGCGCAAACGCTTGAAAAAAGTAAAAGAAGGCGGAGGCAAAAAGAACCTCGAAAAGCTTCATAGCCAAGATAAACTTTCGGCTCGTGAACGCATAGAATATCTGTTAGACAACGATAAACCCCAAATAGAAATAGGCGCTTTTGCCGGTGAGGGAATGTACGAAGAACACGGCGGTTGCCCCTCGGCTGGTGTAGTGGTGGTGATAGGCTATGTAGCTGGTAAACAATGCGTAGTAGTAGCTAACGACGCTACTGTAAAGGCGGGAGCGTGGTTTCCTATTACTGCCAAAAAAAACCTACGCGCTCAAGAAATTGCGATGGAGAACCGATTACCTATCATCTATTTGGTGGATAGTGCAGGGGTGTACTTGCCTTTGCAGGACGAGATTTTTCCCGATAAGGAACACTTTGGTCGCATTTTTCGCAACAACGCCCTGATGAGTAGTATGGGCATTACCCAAATAGCCGTAGTAATGGGCAGTTGTGTGGCGGGTGGGGCTTACCTACCAATAATGAGCGATGAGGCACTGATAGTAGATAAAACGGGCAGTATCTTCTTGGCAGGTAGCTATTTAGTGAAGGCAGCGATAGGCGAAAACGTCGACAATGAAACCTTAGGTGGGGCAACTACCCATTGCGAAATTAGCGGGGTAACCGACTACAAGGCAACCGATGATAAAGACGCTCTCGACCGTGTACGCCGTACAATGGCTAAACTCGCCGATACCGAAAAAGCGGGCTTTAACCGCATTGAAGCTCATAAACCGCTGAAAGACCCTAACGAAATTTACGGTATCTTGCCTAAATTGCGCACAGAGCCTTATGATATGAAGGAAATTATCCTTCGATTGGTAGACAATTCAGAATTTGACGAATATAAAGAAGGTTACGGACAAACTATTCTCACGGGCTATGCGCGTATTGAGGGTTGGGCGGTAGGCATTGTTGCCAACCAGCGCAAAGTGGTAAAAACTAAAAAAGGGGAAATGCAGTTTGGAGGAGTAATCTACTCGGATAGTGCCGACAAGGCGACCCGCTTTATAGCCAATTGCAATCAAAAGAAAATTCCCTTGCTCTTCTTGCAAGATGTTACCGGTTTTATGGTAGGCTCTAAATCAGAACACGGAGGGATTATCAAAGATGGGGCTAAACTTGTGAATGCAGTTGCTAATTCGGTAGTGCCTAAATTTACGGTCGTGATAGGCAACTCGTATGGGGCTGGTAACTACGCAATGTGCGGTAAGGCTTACGACCCGCGTCTTATCGTATCGTGGCACAGTGGAAACATTTCGGTAATGGGAGGCACGCAAGCTGCTAAAGTACTCTTGCAGATAGAAACTGCCAACCTAAGGAAAAAAGGAGAGGAACTTACCCCTGAAAAAGAAGCTGTACTTTTTGCTCATATCAAAGAGCAATACGACGAGCAGATATCACCCTACTACGCCGCTGCTCGCCTTTGGACTGATGCCATTATAGACCCATTAGAAACCCGCCAATGGATAGCAATGGGTATAGAAGCTGCTAATAATGCCCCTATTGAAAGAGCGTTTAATTTGGGTGTGATACAAGTATAAAATAGATAAGCAATAAAAAATCCCTTAAAGTAACATCATACTTTAAGGGATTTTTTCTATCTAATTGTTATTTGTTTAATCGAATAAAGTGCCTTGTCTTGCAGGATTCACTCTACCTAAGTGTTTATAAGCTAAATCGGTTACTTCGCGTCCGCGAGGAGTACGCACGATGAATCCTTCTTGAATGAGGAAAGGTTCATACACCTCTTCAATAGTTTCAGCACTTTCGGAAACGGCAGTCGCCAAAGTGGTAATTCCCACAGGACCTCCTTTGAACTTATCAATAAGAGTTGAAAGAATTTTGTTGTCCATCTCGTCTAATCCGTGTGCGTCTACATTTAAAGCTTTGAGCCCGAAACGGGTAATAGCAATATTTATTTCACCATTGCCTTTTATCTGAGCAAAGTCACGAATACGGCGCAAAAGGGCATTAGCAATACGCGGGGTACCTCTACTTCTGCTTGCTAATTCTATAGCAGCTTCCATAGAAATAGGTACTTTAAGGATAGAAGCACTGCGCTGAACGATATCTGCCAAAAGTTCGGTAGAATAATACTGCAATCGACTTTGAATACCAAAACGTGCACGCATAGGAGCTGTAAGTAGCCCTGAACGGGTAGTCGCCCCTATAAGCGTAAATGGATTGAGGTTGATTTGCACTGTGCGGGCGTTAGGGCCTGATTCTATCATTATATCAATCTTGTAGTCTTCCATAGCCGAGTAAAGATACTCTTCTACTACCGGACTCAAGCGGTGTATCTCGTCGATAAAAAGCACATCACGCTCTTGCAAATTAGTGAGTAATCCAGCTAAATCACCAGGTTTATCAAGCACAGGGCCTGAAGTAATTTTGATGCCTACGCCCAATTCGTTAGCTAAAATATGAGCGAGGGTAGTCTTTCCAAGTCCAGGAGGTCCGTGAAAAAGGGTATGGTCGAGTGCTTCGTGACGCATATTAGCAGCTTTTACGAATACTTTTAGGTTTTCTAAAACTGCTTCTTGCCCTGCAAAATCATCAAACGACAAAGGGCGCAAGGCTCTTTCTATATCGAGTTCTTGCGCCGAATAATTTTCTTTATTTGGGTCTAAGTTTTTATTCAAGATTTTAGGATTTAGGTAATACGAGTTAGAAGATAGGATCACTTCATATTGCGAAGATTGATTACTTCTTGCTGAGTGAGACGACGCCAATGACCCCGAGGTAAATCTTTTTTAGTAAGCCCAGCAAATACTACACGGTCGAGTTTTTCTACTTGATAGCCCAAGTGTTCAAAAATACGACGTACAATGCGATTGCGACCACTGTGAATTTTGATGCCTATTTCATTCTTAGGTTTGTCGTTTACATAGCTGATTTCATCTACTTCAATAAGACCATCTTCTAACTCTAATCCGTCTTGTACCTTCATAAAGTCTTTGTAGTCGAGTTTGCGGTCGAGAATTACGTGGTATATTTTGCGCACACCGTGAGTGGGGTGAGTGAGTTTTTTGGTAAGCTCTCCATCATTGGTAAGCAATAACAAACCTGTAGTAGCTCTGTCTAAACGACCTACAGGCAAGATGCGTACATTGGTAGCATTTGCGACTAAATCCATTACAGTTTTGCGTCCTTTCTCATCGTTGGTAGTGGTGATAAAACCTTTGGGTTTGTTGAGCAAAATGTATTCTTTCTTTTCAGAAGAAAGAAGTTTTCCATCAAAACGAACTTCATCAGTAGGCTTTACGCGATAGCCGAGCGTGGTCATTACTTCACCATTCACCGTTACATTACCTGCCGAAATATACATATCGGCATTACGGCGTGAGCAGATACCAGCATCGGCAATATATTTGTTCAAACGCACTTCAGCTGGAGTGGTAGTAGGGTAGTCTATAGGAGCGTTGTTTTGAGGTTTGTAGGTATTATTATAAGGTTTTTTGTTGAAAGGTTTTTTATAATTATCGTTTCGGTTATAACCTTCATTACGGTTGTAGTTGTTTGGTTTACTATATCCCTCGTTCTTTTTGAAGTTAGGATTGTAAGATTTTCTGTTTTCGGAGTTGTAACTATTATTACTATTGTTGTAACGATTGCCTCCGTTATTTTCATAACGATTACCGCTATTATTGTCATAACGGTTGCCACTGTTATTGCTGTTACTGCGTCCTTCGTTCTGTCCGTAAGTTTTCTTTTTGAATGAACTATTGCCGTTGTTGTTACGATTGTTACCGCTGTTATAAGAAGAATTGTAAGGCTTTTTCTCTGAATTCCCATTAGAGGAATAGCTATTCTTCTTGTAATTATTAAATTTTTTGTTTTCCATATAAATTAAATCTCTCTATTATGTATGCCGACGCATTACATTATGCTAAGGCTTCTGAACCTCCTACGATTTCTATAATTTCACCGGTAATAGTAGCCTGACGGGCTTTATTGTAGGTTAGTATGAGTTCGTTCTTAAGGTCTTGAGCATTGTCGGTAGCTTTGTGCATAGCTGTCATACGAGCACCGTGCTCAGCAGCTACTGAATCGCGTAAGGCTTTGAAGATCTCTGTTTTCAGAGAACGCGGAATGAGTTCTTCTACGATCTCTTGCTTAGAAGGCTCATAAATATAATTTGTGTTTAGTTCTTTGCCTTTTGCTTTAATCGCTATAGGCTGAATAGGCAAAAATGTTTCTTCCGTAAGAATTTGAGTAGCTGCATTCTTAAAGCTGTTGTACACCAATACTATCTGGTCATATTTACCCGAAGTGTACAATTCCATTAGTTCTTCAGCCAAAGCAGCAGCTGTAGCAAAAGTGAGCTTATCGAAAATCTCGCTGTTATGAGCTATAATATTGTCGTATTTTTTCAACACATCATTGCCTTTTTTACCTATGGTGTAGAGTTGTACCTGCTTGTCTTTATAGGTAGTTTGTTCTAACTCTAACGCTTTTTTAATCACGCTGGCATTGAACGCCCCGCAGAGTCCTCTATTGGAGGTGATAGGTACCAAAAGTACTTTTCTTACTTCTCCTTTGCGTGGATTATAAACATTCTCATCACCCAAGGCAGCACTAAGATGTTCTAATAACTGCTTGAGTTTATAAGCATAAGGTTTCATCGCTACAATAGCATCTTGCGCCTTTTTCAGTTTGGCTGCCGATACCATTTTCATCGCTGCTGTGATTTGCATCGTTGAACTTACCGATGAAATTCTGCTTCGTATTTCTTTTAAATTCGCCATTTTATCAATTAACAGTTAGCAATTTTATCATTGCTGTTAAAAAGAATACCTTTGATAAACATCTATTCCTTCTATCTTCCTTAATGAAGGTGATTTGCTATGGAATAGCTGAGAGGTTAGAATAATAAGGTTTTCCAAATCAAAACCCTGAATAGTACGTCCTAAAAGGAAAGATATGGTATATTCTTGCCAATTCTTACCTTGTTCTTTTGCTATTTCTGATACTTTTTGCAATATATCCCACATTTCAGTTTCTGTGATATATTGGCACCAATAACACCATTTAGCCAAAGAAGCTGCTCTACACAAATCCCACGCATAAGCCGATTTTACTGCTTCTACTTGTGCTAATTCTATCTCCAAACCTTTGGCTATTTGTTTCTGTATTTTGCTAAGCTCAGGTGAGGTTTGCGTTAGCAGATGTCGGAACTGTAACGAACGTTTCTCTGCTAATAAGTCACTTATAGTTTCTTTAGCAGATGCTGTATCTGTTATTTCCCATTGTCGACGTAATCCTTTCTGATATGTTTCTAATATTTCAGTAGGTATCAAGTTTAGTAGATTTTCACCACGGTAATACGTTAGTATCGCCCCAAAAGTAAGCAATCGTATTTGTTCCTCTGTTAAAGGGTTTTGATTGATGTGCCCTATTTGTTTTTGCAAATGTTTTTTTGTATAAACTTTATTTACATAAATCTTTAGCGCAAATAAAAAGATAGCTCCAATAATTACCCATATAATAACACTCATAAGAATAAATGTTTAAAAAGATGTATTTACTATTTTGCGTATTTTTCACTCAAATCTTTCGCTACTTTTTCGAGAGTAGCTGTAATCTCATCGGTGAGTTTGCCAGCTTTTAGCTCGTCTAAAATGTCACGATGGGATACATTGAGGAACTCTAAATATTCTCTCTCAAATTCTTTTATCTTGTCCACAGGCACTTGTCTCAATAAGTTTTTAGAACCTGCATAGATAATCGCAATTTGGTTTTCTACGGGGTAAGGGTCGTTTTGTGGTTGTTTTAAGATTTCCACATTGCGTTTCCCTTTTTCGATAACTCCCATAGTAGCTGCATCGAGGTCAGAGCCGAATTTGGCAAAAGCTTCGAGTTCGCGGTATTGTGCTTGGTCTAACTTGAGGGTACCCGCTACTTTCTTCATCGATTTAATCTGTGCTGAACCTCCTACACGCGATACCGAAATACCCACGTTGATAGCTGGACGTACCCCTGAGTTGAACAAATCAGACTCCAAGAATATCTGTCCGTCAGTAATAGAAATCACGTTAGTAGGGATATAGGCTGATACGTCACCCGCTTGAGTTTCGATGATTGGCAAGGCAGTGAGAGAACCTCCCCCTTTTACGAGTGGTGCAATGCTTTCGGGTAGGTCGTTCATCTGGCGTGCGATAGTATCATCATTAATTACTTTGGCAGCGCGCTCTAATAAGCGAGAGTGCAAGTAGAACACATCACCAGGATAAGCCTCACGTCCAGGTGGACGACGTAATAGAAGTGATACCTCACGATAGGCTACCGCTTGTTTAGAAAGGTCGTCGTAGATAATAAGAGCTGGGCGACCTGTATCACGGAAGTATTCCCCGATAGCAGCTCCTGCGAAAGGTGCATATACCTGCATAGGAGCAGGATCGGAAGCATTAGCCGCTACAATGGTAGTATAAGCCAAAGCACCCGCATCTTCTAAGGTTTTAGTGATACCTGCTACGGTAGAAGCTTTCTGACCAATAGCCACATAGATGCAATATACTGGTTTGCCCGCATCGTAGAACTCTTTTTGGTTGAGGATAGTGTCGATACACACGGTAGTTTTCCCCGTTTGTCGGTCACCAATCACTAACTCACGTTGTCCGCGACCGATAGGGATCATTGCGTCTATAGCCTTGATACCTGTTTGTAGAGGTTCGTTTACAGGCTGACGGAAGATTACCCCAGGGGCTTTGCGTTCCAACGGCATTTCGTATAGTTTGCCGGTAATAGGTCCTTTTCCATCAATAGGTTGTCCTAAGGTATTTACCACACGCCCTACGATGCCTTCACCTACATTGATAGAAGCAATAAGTCCTGTGCGTTTTATGGTATCCCCTTCTTTAATATCGGTAGAGGGACCTAAGAGAGTAATCCCCACGTTGTCTTCTTCGAGGTTGAGGACAATCCCTTGTAGTCCGTTGTCAAATTTTACTAATTCACCGTATTGTGCATTCGATAGTCCGAAGATACGCGCAATACCGTCTCCCACTTGTAATACCGTTCCTACTTCTTCTAAAGAAGCATTGGCGTCGAAGTGAGCTAATTGTTCTTTTAAAATTGCTGAAATTTCAGCGGCTTTTATTTCTGCCATTTTTTCAGTTTTTATTTCTTAGTTGTTAGTTTTTAGTTGTCAGTCTTATTTATATCAATCTTTAAACAATTCTTTCTCCTTACCTTTTGTTTCTTACTTACAGAAACAGTTTCTCTTGAAACTCTTGTTGTAATCTGCTAAGTTTATGCGCTACACTGGCGTTGTATTGCACATCATCTACACGAAGAATAAAACCTCCAATAATATTTTTATCTACCTTGTTCTCAAGGGTAACATTTTTATTTTTAGTAAGCATCATTACCTTTTCGAGTATCTCTTTGCGGGTAGCTTCATTAAGCGGAGTTGCCGTAGTTACTACTGCTGTTTTGTTATGCTTATAATCGTTGTACAATACAACAAACTTCTCGGCTACTGCTCCGAGTATTGGCAAGCGTCGGTTCTGAATAAGCAAGTCGAACAAACGTTGCGTTTCAGGAGTAACCATTGTAAATATTTCAGTAAGGACATTCTTCTTTACCGTTGTTTTCACAATAGGCGAAATGAGCATACGCTCCAAGTCCTTATTCATTTTTATTGTTTTATCTATCAAGGTCATATCAGCGAAAACCCCTTCTAATGCATTTTGTAGAAGAGCGTATTCCAAGAGTGCCTTGGCATATCTATTTGCTACTCTCAATCCGTACATAACCTATTTTAGTTTAACGTAACACCTTTTAGATAATCGTTGATGAGGGCAGTTTGTTTCTTCTCGTCTGAGAGTTCGCTCATCATCACTTTCTGAGCCATTTCAACAGAAAGAGCTGCCACTTGGTCTTTCAGCTGTGCCAAGGCTACTTTCTTCTCACTGTCAATCGCTTGTTGAGCTTGTTTGATAAGTTTTTCGCCTTCGCGTTGTGCTTCTTCTTTGGCTTCTGTTACGATTTTATCTTTAACATCTCTTGCCTCTTTCAAGATTACATCTCTCTCGGCACGTGCTTCAGCTAAAAGACGCTCATTATCGGCTTTGAGATTTGCCATTTGTTTTTGAGCTTCTTCAGCAGCTTCCAAAGCCTTATTGATAGAGTCTTCGCGTTGCTTTACCGCATTCATTATGGGCTTCCAAGCATATTTTGCTAAGAGGAAAAGCAATATCAGAAATATGAGAGTATTCCAGAATAATAAACTTTCGGGGTGTGCTAAATTCATTTCTTTAGTTGTTATTTAGTCTTTAATAATATGATTATTTTATTCTCTTTTGTGTCCCTTTATGTAGGAATAAAAGGCAATTCACCATTAGTGGCATACGCCCTAATTTTATAAAACCGTTGTGCAACCAACCGTTGCACAACGGTTTTGTCGTCCTATTTTGCGATGAGTGCTACTACCACAGCAAAAAGGGCAACCCCTTCAATAAGTGCTGCAGCAATAATCATCACAGTTTGAATTTTTGAAGACACTTCGGGTTGGCGTGCTACTCCTTCAACAGCAGAAGCACCAATTTTACCAATACCGATTCCGGCTCCAATGGCTGCTAATCCAGCCCCAATTCCTGCTAAAACCATATATATAAAATTAATTAGTTACTTGTTTAAATAAAAGGGAATAGAAATTAAAAAATAGTCTATGTCCATTAGTTATTTCATTAATCATTAACCATTAATCATTGATTAGTGTTCTTCTTCCACTGCCTGTCCTATAAACAAAGCTGATAGCAGTGTAAACACATAGGCTTGCAAAACAGCTACCAATAGCTCCAAGATACAGATAAACAAGGTAAAAACTATCGACACAGGCGATATATACACCGTTCCAAAGATGAAGATGAGTGAAATCAAGCTCAGTACAATGATGTGCCCTGCCGTCATATTGGCAAATAAACGTATCATCAAGGCAAAAGGCTTAGTAAAAACACTCAACATTTCAATAGGTATCATAATTGGTAATATCCAGGTAGGAACTCCTGGGGGAGCAAAAATATGCTTCCAATAGTGTTTGTTACTGCTAAATAAAGTGAGAATAAGGGTAAAGATAGCCAACATACCTGTGAAAAGAATATTGTTAGTTACCGTACCAGCAAAGGGGAAAAACGGAATTAATCCGAAGAGGTTTCCTATCCAAATCAAGAAAAACACAGTAAGCAAATAAGGCATATACCTATTGTAGTACTTTTCGCCTATATTAGGAATCGCTATCTCATCGCGCACAAAAAGCACTATAGGTTCTAAAACTCCTGTTAAGCCTTTAGGGGCTTTGGGGTTCTTCTTGTAAGAACGTGCCATATAGGTGAAGATGAGCACCATCAATACCGATACTAAAAGCAATGAAAACACGTTCTTAGTAATAGAAAAGTTCAACGGACGTGTATTGGTTACTTCTCCTTTCGCGTTGAAAGAGAGAGGTGTATCAGCATTTGCGTAGTAAATATCTTCTTTGTAGCGCACAAATCGCTGTCCGTCTTTATCTACTACTACTGTACCTTTGTTGTCGTGATGGAAGGCACTCGATAGGAAAGTCACTAATCCTTTATCAGTATAAAGAATGATAGGCAAGGGTAACGAATAAGTGTGCCCTTTATAATCAAACAAGTGAAAATCGTGTGAATCGTTGATGTGTTCATCAATCAAATCGTTGATTTGAAAAGGCTCTCCTTCCTCATTTTCAGTTGCAAAACCTTGTAGAGGAATGAGTGAGGTTACAAATAAAGTGATATATAGAATGTAATTCTTTATTTTCATTACTTGTTTTGTTTTTATTCGTGCAAATGTAGGAGTTTTTATTTAAGTGGCGAAATTATTTAACACATTTTTTCACTTAATATAATATAACCTACTGAAATACAGAAGTTATATTTTAGGAGTTGAAATTTAGGTTTCGCTCTAATTATTAACTTCTAATTCTTATAAAATGCTATACACAGGGTGTCCTTTGAGTTTCTCTCTGCCGTTCAGAAAATGCAGTTCCATCAAGAAATCTAGTTGTACAATATCACCACCGAGGCGTTCTACAAGTTTTACCACCGCTTCAGCAGTACCACCAGTAGCGAGGATATCGTCGTGAATAAGGATTTTTTCACCTTTCATAATAGCGTCTGCGTGAATTTCCAATACGTCTTGTCCGTACTCCAAATCGTAGGTTTGTGAGAGTGTTTTGTAAGGTAATTTCCCTTTTTTGCGTACCGGTACAAAGCCAGCCCCCAATCGTTGAGCAAGCAACATTCCGAAGAAGAAACCTCTACTTTCCATACCCACTACTTTGTCTATTTTCTGTCCGTGCAGGTTCTCCACCAGCAAGTCGATTACATATTGCCCTGCTTTCACATCCATTAGCAATGGTGTAATATCTTTGAAGATAATTCCCTCTTTTGGAAAATCTTTAATATCTCTAATTTTACTTTTAATATATTCTTTTTTGTCCATTTTTTTACTTGTTACCTAATTACGTGGATTAAACACTTCTGCTAGCATACACCTCGCACTGCCTCCCCCACAAGTCTCAATGGTCTCTAAATTGCTGTGGAGTATCTGGGTATATTTCTCAATCGTCTGTATCTGTTGAGGGGTAAGGGCGTTATAAGCAGTATCACTCATCACCAAATAAGTACTGTCCTTACCCTGCACTTGTAGCATATTGCCTGCGTACTGACACATCTGCTCAGGGGTGATGCTGATAATCTCTTTCTTGTCTTCTTTTAGGTGATGCAAAAGGTTCTTGCGCTCACTCTTGTCGGTGATAGTATCTAAGCACACCACTGCAAAATTTTCACCTAAAGCCATCATCACATTGGTATGATAGATAGGTACTTGCTTACCATCTACCTTTTGGTAAGCCTTGAAAATTACAGGCGTATACTCAAAATCTTCACAGAACTCAATAAATAGTTCCTCATCAGCGCGGGGCGAGAGCGCACAATAAGCCTTGCGATGTACACGGTCGAGCACCATAGCCCCCGTACCTTCCAAGAAGATGTTTTCTTGTTCAGCATCAGTATAGTCATACACATTTTCGATGAGAAAACCTTCTTCCTCTACCTTATCCAAAATATCCTCACGACGCTCGCGACGCCGATTTTCGGCAAACATAGGGTAAATTGCTACGTTGCCATTTTGGTGAAAGGTAATCCAATTATTCGGAAATACCGAATCAGGAGTGTTTTGTTCGTAAATATCGTCTACGCCAATCACTTTTACTCCTACCTCACGTAGTTTATGCACAAAGGCATCAAACTCTTGTTGCGCTTGGCGATTGATTTCCTCGTTCTTCAAATCCATTTCCTCTTGGAAATAGTTGTTCACAACGGTTTCTTCGTTCATACGGAAGCGCACAGGGCGCACCATTAGTACAGTATTGGTAATTTGTTTTTTCATCAGTAAACAATGGTTAGCACTCAAAGCGACAAAAGTACAAAATAATCAGTAATTAACAATGAAGCAAGAAAAATTATTTTTTCAAAAACGCTACAATTCCTATTTTATCAAGCTCCATTTTAATTTCACCTTGTCTCTATTTTATCTTCCTCTTATCTTCGTTCATTGTTCGTCTTTTGTTCGTTGTAGAGCCACTGTAGAGCCACTGTAGACCCACTCATTGTTCGTTTATCATTTAAGTCTTGTATAAGCAACCTCCCTAATTTACCCATCTACCCTTGCGACTTCCTCCCTTCATCATTTGTTCAAGTTTCAATTTATCTTTTATTTTTTATCTTTTACCTTTAAAAAATGCTATTACTTGGTATTGTAGTATTGGTACTAAACTACTGCTGAGATACACTTTTTTATATACAAATTCCTTCTATCAGATATGGAGAAGAGACATAGTGTTATTAAAAATGTTGCTAAACACTTAGATGTTATAAAAGTAGCAGAAATGGTTTAACTTGTAAATAATACCATAAAAAAAGCTGTATAGCGTTTCGCTATACAGCTTTTTTGTCTCTACACAGCATCACTACAATACAGCAATGCAAGAAATCTCTACTTCTACGGATTTAGGCAATTGTGCTACTTGTACGGTTTCGCGTGCAGGTGCTGTTGCTTCGTTGAAATAGCGCGCATATACGCCATTTACTTGTGAAAACTGTCCCATATCGGCTAAGAAAATAGTAGTTTTTACTACATTCTCAAAAGTAGCTCCTGCTTCGGTAAGGATAGCTTTGAGGTTTTCCATTACTTGTTTGGTAGCGGCTTCTATGCCTTTCACTACTTCTCCTGTTGCAGGATTTACCGGTATTTGCCCTGATACGTAGAGTGTGTTGCCAGCTTTCACGGCTTGTGTGTAAGGACCAATGGGCGCTGGCGCTTTTTCTGTAAAAATGATATGTTTCATATAGCTATTAGTTATTAGTCGTTAATTGTTTGTCGTTAGTTTTGTAAAGTTGGCTTTCAGAGTTCCTACGTTGCCTACTCTGTCTTTGGCGTTTACAATGAGTTCGTATCTATTGGTTTGGGTAGTATCAATATCGCTGAAATGAAAGGTGAGACATCGGTTTTTAGGTTCATATTCAAAGAGAATCCACTGTCCATTTAGGGTGGCAGAACAAGATTCAAATCCCGTAAGATTATCGCTTACTAAAATCTTGAGAGTATTACCTTTCACAATGCCACCGTTCCTAAAATTTACTGCTTTAAGAGTGGGCGGAATAGTATCCTTACGTAAATAAAACTTTCCTAAGTTACGCGATTTGGCTGTAAACACACCATCTTTATAGACTGTTGGTTCATAGCCCCCGTTCGAACGAGCTATAAATACCTTAGAAGTATCTTCATTGGCATAAGTATCACTTTTGATAGTTACAGTAAAGAACTTTTGAGCAGGAATGAACGAACTACCTACGGTTAAAGTATCCTTAGTGCTAGTAATATTCATCAAATAGTCTTTATAAAAAGTATCTTCGGGGAAGTATACACTTCCGTATTCCATTTCGTAATAATTATCACGAGTAGCAACTACTTGCTTATTGCCTTTAGGTTCTGGTCGAGCTGTTTTTAAAGGCTCTCGTTTGCCTTCAATAGGAATATTGATTTTAGTGGTATTCCCCTTAAAGTCTTCTGCAATAATAGATACGGTGTATTGTTTACCTTCTTCAATAGTAAGATAACCTTTATTAGGTTTTAAGGTAGGATATACTGATTCGAGTTTGTTGTTAGGCAATTTGTACAAAAGCTGTACAAACCCTTTGTGTTGTGCATATCGCTCGTAGTCTATAAGTGCATTAAGGTAACGTGTTTCGTCATAGTTTACTTTATCAAAGACAGTTTCTAACTGGGTCTCTCCGTTGAGAAGTAAACTCACCTTGTAAATACCATTGCGATGCATTGTTTCATCTTGACGGTCATAGCCCAAAATGCCAAAACCTATAGTGCCAATCGCATTAACTTTCTCGGTGAGGTAAGTGCCGTCTATCTGTTTATTTTTATTAAGCTGACGTGGTAACTGAGTGTTATCTATTTGTGCGTCATCACTTAGTGAATAAGCATATACAAGCAATACATCAGGAGGAGTGGTGTCTTGTATTTCTTGAAAACCAAAAAGCAGAGGATTCCAACCGTTATTGTGAATATCGCGTACCTCGAAATGCAAGTGTGGCCCTCTACTTCCACCCGTATTACCACTGAGAGCTATCCAATCGCCTTTTTTTACGACAAATTGTTTTTCGGGAAGAAGTATATCGATATCATAGCTTTGCTTTTCGTATTGTTTTTGCTTTACGTAAGCTTCTATTTCAGGAGCGTACTTTTGTAAATGCCCATAAGTAGTTACATAACCATTGGGATGAGTAATAAACAACATTTTGCCATAACTGTAAGGACTTACTTTGATACGAGACACATAGCCATCTTCGGCAGCAAACACCTGCAATCCTTCACGACCTTCGGTTTTTAGGTCGATGCCACCGTGAAAGTGGTTGGGACGCAATTCAGCAAAATTACCTGCGAGCAAAGGTTTAGTGTTGAGAGGCATTGCGACCTGGAAAGACTGAGCTTCTAAGGTAAGAGGTAAGAGGTAAGAGGTAAAAAGTAAAAGATTGGATAATAAGCAAGCGATAAGTTTTTTCATTGTTTCCGTTTAAAATATTTTGCTTTTGTAAAAACGGCGCAAAAGTAAGAATAATTTGTTAATTAGCCAATTTGTAGATTAGTAAATTAGCAACTTTTTGTTAGTGGTTAGATATTTTAGGTATGAAAAAAAACTTTGCCAAAGTTCTATGGCTTTGGCAAAGTTCGTGTGATAAGATTTCTTAAAGCGTGCTGATGTTCAAATCTTTTAAATCAAGAGTAGCACCTATTTCTAAGAGGTGTAAGCGACGGTGGTCGTCTTTGAATTTGCGTTTAGCCGTTTCTTTATCAATTTTGATTACGGGGAAGGTGTCGTAATGCACGCCCAACACATTGCCTACCTCTACAAAACGAGCCGCTGTAAGAGCATCGCGTACGCCCATTGTATAGTTGTTGCCGATAGGAAAAATAGCTAAATTCACCTTGTATTGGTGAGGAATAATTTTCATATCGTAATGCAAGGCGGTATCTCCTGAAATGTAGATAGTATTATCGTTGTAATCAATCAAGAAACCAGCAGGATTGCCTCCATAAGAGCCATCGGGGAAGGAAGATGAGTGTTCTGCCTTAATCATCTTTATTTTTACCTTGCCATCTACGAAGCGGTGAGAGCCTCCGAGGTTCATTGCGTGACCACTAAGCCCTAATTTTTCGTAATGAGCGAGAATTTCGGGATTGGTAATTAGTTGAGCGCCTGTACGTTTAGCAATAGCTCCTACATCGGCAATATGGTCGCCGTGGGCGTGGGTAATGAGAATATAATCCGCTTTGATAGAGTTTATATCAATGTGTGAAGCCAAAGGGTTTGGGCTAATAAAAGGGTCTACGAGAAAGTGAGTCCCATTGATGTCTATATTCACGCAAGCGTGACCTAAATAAGTTACTTTCATAGTGTTTTATTTATTTGTTTGTTTTAAGGCTACAAATGTAGAGATAAAAAATGAATAAAGCAAATAATTTTTAGTTTTTATTTTAATGTCACTTCCACAACCAAGTACAATTTTTTAAATTAGCAAATAATCCTTACTTTTGCACTTTAAACTGAAAAGAATGAAAAATACGTATATATTAGCTATAGAATCTTCTTGCGATGACACTTCTGCTTCAGTGCTTTGTAATGATAAAGTGCTTTCTAATGAGGTGGCAAATCAAGAGGTGCATAAACAATACGGCGGGGTAGTGCCCGAATTGGCTTCACGCGCTCATTTGCAAAACATAGTGCCGGTAGTGGCTCAAGCGCTCAAAAAAGCAGGGATAACCAAAGAAGAGCTCTCGGCTATTGCCTTTACCAGAGGGCCAGGCTTAATGGGGTCGTTGCTCGTGGGGACTTCATTTGCTAAATCGATGGCAGTGGGACTGAATATTCCACTCATTGAAGTGAACCATATGCAGGCACATATTTTAGCACATTTTATAGAGGAAGGTCAGCCGAAACCAGAGTTCCCTTTTCTTGCAATGACTATCAGCGGAGGGCATACCCAAATAGTGAAGGTGAACAGCTTTTTTGATATGGAAGTGTTGGGCGAAACCCTTGACGATGCAGTAGGGGAGGCGTTCGACAAAACCGCTAAAATATTAGGACTTCCTTACCCTGGAGGCCCTCTCATCGATAAATACGCCCAAGAGGGTAACCCCAAAGCCTTTAGTTTTTCTAAACCTAAAATATCTGGTCTCAACTTCAGTTTTTCGGGACTTAAAACAGGCATTCTCTACTTCATACAGAAAAACACTGAAGAAAATCCTAATTTCATAACTGAACATTTAGCTGATATTTGTGCCTCAGTACAACACACGATTGTGGAAATACTGATGAGTAAACTCAAAAAAGCTGTAAAAGAAACAGGTATCAAGCAGGTGGCTATTGGGGGAGGGGTATCGGCTAATTCGGGTATTCGCAATGCGCTCACAGCTTTAGGACAGCAATACGGTTGGCAAACCTTTGTGCCTAAATTTCAGTATTGTACCGATAATGCAGCGATGATAGGCATCGTAGGGTATCACAAGTTTTTGGAAGGAGATTTTGTGGCACAAGAAGTAACTGCACAAGCGCGACTTTCTTTGAGCTAATAGGTAACAAAAAAGCTCATATCTTTATAGGAAATCTCCTATAAAAATATGAGCTAAAAAAAGTAACAAATAAAAATAATTTTCTTCGCTTTAATGGTCTTTTACAATTACAAGTTGTGCTTTCGAGCCTGTTGCTAAATCCCAACGGTTGCGTATAATGGTGTTGCCTTTGTCGTCCAGCACCATAAATTCGGCGGTATTAGGTCCCGATTCACCTTGGTTGAGTGCCAAAAACTCTACTTTGTTGAAACCTGGTTTCAATTCTACTTTAAAACCTCTGAACTCCCCAAGAAGAAAAATATCGCGAACTTCTTCTACTCCATTCACATATAAACTCACTCGATCGCCATCAATAGCTGCGAAGTCGCGACAATATACATTTACAAACTTTCCATTATTGGTGAAGTCGCCAAAGAATTGGTCGCCTTTTGGGGCTTCGTAATCTTCCCGTTTATGGTCGTTGAGTACCTCATAATTAGGTTTGAACTCTATTTTACGCTGTACCAAATTACTCTTTCCCGTAAAATCAATGCTCTTTTCAGGCATCTTCATCCAGGGATTATTCTCTTTTTTAGGAGCTACCCGCAGATTGATGGGACTACCCTTGTACTCTATCTCAGGTGATTTTTCTAACGGAATGACTACCTTTTCATCTTTTTTACGTGTTTCAAAAGGTTGAGCTTGAGCTACTAATCCCCCTAATAAAAGTAATATGTACAAGTATAAATGTTTCATATTGTTTGAGCATTTACTTTTTTATAGCGATAACTATGCCAAATTTGCTATTTTGCCAATTGTTTTATACTTTTGCGCTTCATTATAAAGTATTTTTTTATGAAAAACATTACATTATTTGTAGCGCTGTGTGCTTCTTTTGTAGCAA
The DNA here is from genome assembly GCF_000318315.2 of Capnocytophaga sp. oral taxon 324 str. F0483. Classification (NCBI taxonomy): domain Bacteria; kingdom Pseudomonadati; phylum Bacteroidota; class Flavobacteriia; order Flavobacteriales; family Flavobacteriaceae; genus Capnocytophaga; species Capnocytophaga sp. oral taxon 324. Next base: position 56,233 of record NZ_KB291539.1, read on the forward strand.
CAGCACAAGACGACCTAATCAGATCGGTAGCAGGAAATCAATCGGCTAATGCTGGATTTCAGTTTACTACCGTTATTAACCTCGAACGCACCGACGTGAAAGACCAAGGTAGCAGTGGAACTTGCTGGAGCTATGCAGGAGCTTCGTTTATAGAAAGTGAGATGAAGCGTATGGGTAAAAAGCCTATTGATCTTGCCGAAATTTACACTGCTCGCAACTGCTATATCGAAAAAGCTAAACAATATGTGCGTATGCACGGCAATTTGGATTACGGACAAGGAGGTGAACTCCACGATGTAATCAATATGTACGCCAAATATGGTGCTGTACCTCAAAATGTTTATACAGGCTTGCACTATGGTACTACTCGCAATGATTTTGGTGAACTGCACGCTATCCTACAAGGCTTTTTAAAAGGAATGATAAGAAATGGTGAAAAGAAGAAAAAACTCACCCCTAACTGGCTACCTGCTTTCACAGCTACCATCGATGCCTATTTAGGTGCAGTGCCCGAAAGTTTTATGTACGAAGGTAAAAAGTACACTCCTCAGAGCTTTGCTAAAGAGCGCGTAGGTATCAATCCTGCCGACTATATAGAAATGGTATCGTATGCCGACCAGCCTCTCTACAAAAACGTATTTATGGCAGTACCCGATAACTGGAGCTTTGATTACGCTTACAATATTGCAATGACAGACCTCACTAAAATCATTGACAATGCGCTTAAAAAAGGTTATACGGTAGCGTGGGCAGCCGATGTGAGTGAGCGTTATTTCAGTTGGAAAAACGGAGTGGCTTTTGTACCTGAAAAAGAAGTGAGTGAGATGAGTAACGAGGAAGCCTTGTATCTTTTTTCTAATCCTCCTACTGCCGAAAGAACTATCACCCCCGAGATGCGTCAGCGTGATTTTGACAACTATCAAACCACCGATGACCACGCAATGCACATCGTAGGGCTTGCCAAAGACCAAAACGGACGTGAGTACTACATCGTGAAAAACTCTTGGGGCTTGCGCAACGACTATGAGGGCTACTTATATGTAACTAAAGCCTTTGTAGAGTTTAAAACTACTGCGATTATGCTTCATAAAGGAGGGGCGAAAGAGGTACTTTCAGGTAAGAGATAAGAAGTTAATACTAAAAATTGTTTATTATTTATTGCTAATTAATAAATTGTTTAGTATCTTTGCCAAATAGTTACCAAATCATTCTCATATGAACTTACACGAATACCAAGGAAAGGAAATCCTTTCGAGTTTTGGGGTACGCGTACAACGTGGTATCGTTGCTCACACCCCTACCGAAGCCGTAGAGGCAGCCAAACAACTCACCGAAGCCACTAATACTCAGTGGTACGTGGTAAAAGCACAAGTACACGCCGGAGGGCGCGGAAAAGGCGGTGGCATTAAGTTAGCTAAAGGTTTAGACCAAGTAGAGCCTATAGCTTCTCAAATTATAGGTATGCAACTCGTTACCCCTCAAACGCCACCCTCAGGGAAAAAAGTACATCAAGTGCTTATAGCCGAAGATGTATATTACCCTGGAGAAAGCGAACCCAAAGAGTTCTATATGTCGGTACTATTGAACCGTGCCAAAGGTAAAAATATGATTATGTATTCTATCGAAGGCGGAATGGATATTGAGGCAGTAGCTGAAAAAACACCTCACCTTATCTTCACCGAAGAAATCGACCCTACCGTAGGGCTCTTACCTTTCCAAGCTCGCCAGATTGCTTTCAACTTAGGCGTTACGGGTGAGGCTCAAAAAGAAATGGTGAAGTTCGTAACAGCACTCTACAATGCTTATGTGTCTTCTGATGCTAGCTTGTTTGAAATTAACCCTGTTCTAAAAACTTCTGATAATAAAATAATGGCAGTAGATGCCAAAGTAACTCTTGATGACAATGCACTTTTCCGTCACCCTGAGTATGCGGCTTATCGCGATACACGAGAGGAAAACCCAGTAGAAGTAGAAGCTAAAGCCGTTGGGCTCAACTATGTTGCTCTCGATGGTAACGTGGGATGTATGGTAAATGGTGCAGGCTTGGCAATGGCTACGATGGACTTGATTAAGCAAGCGGGGGGTTCACCTGCTAACTTCCTTGATGTAGGAGGTACCGCCGATGCCAAACGCGTAGAAGCTGCTTTCCGTATTATCCTCAAAGACCCTAATGTGAAGGCTATCCTTATCAATATCTTTGGTGGGATTGTGCGTTGCGACCGCGTAGCACAAGGGGTAGTAGATGCCTACCAAAATATGGGCGATGCTATCAAAGTGCCTATCATAGTGCGCTTGCAGGGTACGAATGCTGAGCTTGCTAAAGAAATATTAGACAATTCAGGTTTAGCCGTTCACTCAGCAATCCTCTTCCAAGAAGCTGCCGATAAAGTAAAAGAAGTATTACAATAAACAACAGATAATCTTTTTAGCTTTTCTGTTTTGAAGTTTATTCTTAGGAAAATATTCTAAATTCATATCGGTACACAAGTTTTATTATTAAAAATTTGTGTACCGATATTATTTTTCATATCTTTGCGCCCAATTAAAATTTCAATAAAAATATATGAAATCAAACGTATTAGGTTATCCTCGTATCGGTGAAAAACGAGAACTTAAAAAAGCCAATGAGTCTTTCTGGGCTGGTAAAATATCAGAAGAAGAACTCCTAGCTGTGGCTGAAAATATTCGTGTACATAACTGGACACTACAAAAAGAAGCAGGAGTAGATTTGATTCCTTCTAACGACTTCTCTCTTTATGACCAAATGCTTGACTTTTCGTTTACAGTAAGCGCTATTCCTGAGCGTTTTACACCAATTAAACATTTGCGTGATTTAGAACGTTATTACGCTTTGGCACGTGGCTATCAAAAAGATGGTATCGATATTACTGCAATGGAAATGACCAAATGGTTTGATACCAACTATCACTATATCGTACCCGAGTTTACCAAAGACCAATCTTTCAAAATTCTTGTAAACAAACCTTTGCAAGAGTTCAACTTGGCTAAAAAACACGGTTTCGACACTAAACCTGTACTTATCGGCTTGGTAACTTACTTGCTTCTCGGTAAAGAAAAAGAACAAGGTTTCCACCGCTTAGACTTGGCTGAACGTCTATTGCCTGTGTATATACAAATCGTACGAAGTTTAGTAGATGCAGGTGCTAAAACTATTCAAATAGATGAGCCTTACTTAGCTCTCGACCTTCCTGAAGGCGCTGCCGATGTATACAAAAAAGTATATACCGAGCTAAGAAGCAAATTTCCTACTACCGAATTTATCCTCACTACCTACTTCGGAGCATTGGATAACAATACCGAATTGGCTGTGTCATTGCCTTTCAATGTATTGCACATCGATTTAGTGCGCGCCGCAGCTCAGCTTGACAAAGTGCTCAAAGCACTTCCTGCCGATAAAAAACTATCGCTTGGAGTAGTAGACGGACGTAATATTTGGAAAAACAACTTCGAACACTCATTAGCATTGATTGAGAAAGCTAAAGAAGCTATCGGTGCTGACCGCCTATTGATAGCAACTTCTTGCTCATTATTGCACTCTCCTTGCAACCTCGAACTCGAAAACAACGAGAAAGTGCTTACCCCTGAAATCAAACAATGGTTGGCTTTTGCTAAACAAAAAGTAAAAGAAGTAACTACTTTGCAAGCTCTTGCTACAGGTCACATAACACTTGAGGTAAAAGCCGTTTTTGAAGAAAACAAAAAAGCAGCTGAAACACGTAAAACTTCACCGCTTATCCACGACAACAAAGTGAAAGAGCGCGTGAACAACATCACAGCCAAAGACGATGTGCGCCACAGTCCGTTCAACGAGCGTAAAGTAGCACAACACAAAGCGTTAAACTTACCTCTTTTCCCTACAACTACTATTGGGTCATTCCCTCAAACTGATGAGGTACGCAGCTGGCGTGCTCGCTTCAAAAAAGGAGAACTCACTCAAGCCGAATACGATAAGTTATTGGAAAAAGAAATTGAAGAGTCTATCCGTTTTCAAGAAGATACCAATATCGATGTACTCGTACACGGAGAGTTTGAGCGCAATGATATGGTGGAATACTTTGGTGAATTGCTCAAAGGTTACACCTTCACCAAATTCGGTTGGGTACAAAGCTACGGTTCACGTTGCGTAAAACCACCGATTATCTTTGGTGATATTTCACGTCCAGAACCAATGACTGTACGCTGGAGCAAATACGCACAATCGCTTACTAAATTACCAGTGAAAGGTATGCTTACAGGACCTGTAACTATCTTGCAATGGTCGTTTGTACGCGATGACCAACCGCGTTCTGAAACTTGTTTGCAGATAGCTTTAGCAATCCGCGATGAAGTAGTAGACCTTGAAAAAGCAGGTATCAAAGTTATTCAGATTGACGAACCTGCTATCCGCGAAGGTTTGCCTTTGCGCAAGAGCGAGTGGAAAGCCTACTTCGATTGGGCAATCAAAGCGTTCCGCATTTCAGCCTCAGGTGTGAAAGACGAAACTCAAATCCATACCCATATGTGCTATTCCGAGTTCAACGATATGATTGAAGCTATCGCCGATATGGACGCTGATGTGATTACCATAGAGTGTTCACGTTCACAAATGGAACTCCTCGATGTATTTGGCGACTTCAAATATCCTAACGAAATAGGACCTGGGGTATACGATATTCACTCACCACGCGTACCTTCACAAGAAGAAATGACCAACTTGATGAAGAAAGCCATTTCGGTAGTGCCCAAAGAGCAATTGTGGGTAAACCCCGACTGCGGACTCAAAACACGCCACTGGCCAGAAACCAAAGCAGCTCTCCACGCAATGGTTGATACCGCCAAAGAACTTCGCAATCTTTACAAATAAGAAATAAGAAGTAATAAATAAAAAAAGCAATGTGCAAGAAAAAGCACATTGCTTTTTTTGTTGCTTCACATACTTTGCCAAAGTTTGAAACTAAGGTTGTAAGGAACATTTT